>JAUYMC010000340.1 GCA_030699545.1 Gemmatimonadales bacterium
CTGCGCTACGACGTGATCGAGGACGTCGGCGCCTACGTCCGCGCCCCCGAGCCCGCCACGCTCGCAGTCCTTCCCGTGACGATCGCGGGAGACTCCGCGTTCCAGCCGCTCTCGCGGGGCCTCGCCGAGCTGATCACGACAGACCTCGCGTTGGTGCGCAACCTGCGGCTGCTCGAGCGCGTACAGATCGGCGCGCTGCTCGACGAGATGAAGCTCGGACAGACGGAGCGGGCCGACGCGAGCACCGCCGCGCGCGTGGGGCGGCTGCTGCGGGCGGAGCGGATGGTGCAGGGGGTGGCGTCGATCACCGAGAACGGCCCCGTGCGGCTCTCGGCGACGGTGGTGCGCGGCGATGGCACCGTCCGGACCGGCGCACAGGCCTCCGGCACGTTCAAGCAGCTGCTCGAGCTCGAGAAGCAGCTCGTCTTCAGCATCGCCGCGCAGCTCGGGATTCAACTCACGGAAGCGGAGCGGCAGCGCATCCTGCGGCAGGGCCCGCGCAATCTCACGGCGTTTCTCGCCTACAGCGAAGGTCTCGAGGCGCTCGATCGCGGCGATTACCGCACGGCGGCGCGGGCGTTCGGGGCGGCCTACCGCGCCGATCCCGGATTCGAGGCGGCGCAGCAGCAACAGCAGGCGGCGGAAGCGGCGCCGCTCGTGCAGGCCGGCGGCACGGGAAGCGGCACGGACGTCGTCACGGTCGTCGAGGCCGTCGCCGCCATGACCGTCCCGGCCGAGCCCGCGGCGATCGGTGCGCTCTCGTCGGCCACGAACGATCTCCAGCCGGCGCGCGGCAGACTCACAACAGAGACCGGAACCACGAGCCTTAGCTCTGACCCGACGACAGAGAGCACCGGGATCACGAGCGTGATCGCGGCGTCGGGCGTGATTCGCATCATCTTCCGGCGCCCCTGATGCGCGTGCGCGGCTTTCTCCTCCTCTGCGCCGTCGTCGCTCCCGCCGCGGTCGCCGCCCAGACCAGCACCGTCGCCCGCACCGGCGTGTACTTCGAGAGCTACAGCTTCGGCGACGGTCTCGCGTTCGACCGCATCAGCGAGATGACGATTCCCATCACGTTCACGCAGCGGTTCGGGAATCGCCTCACGCTCGATCTCGGCACCGCCTACGCGAGCGCGTCGGTCGAAGAGTCGGGCGGCAGCACCATCGACTATTCCGGTCTCATCGACACCGACATCCGCGCGAGCGTCGGCGTCATTCCCGGCCGCCTCGTGTTCACGCTGGTCGGTACTCTGCCGACGGGCGCCAAGGCCGTCGCGGACACCACGATCCCCCTCTTTGGCGCGACCGCGACGGACCTGCTCGGCTTCATGACGCCGGGGTTCGGCTCGGGCGGCGGCGTCTCCGCCGGATTCGCGTCGGCGGTCCGGCTGAGTGATTCGTGGGCCGTGGGTACGGGAGCGAGCTATCGCGTCGGCTCGACGTACACGCCCGTCGCCGGCGGCAGCGAGCTGTCCCCGGGCGGCGAGATCCGCGCCCGCCTGGGCATCGAAGGGCCGTTCGGCGGCGGCAAGTATTTCCGCGGGGCGTTCGTCTATACGACGAACGGGGCGAACGACATCGGCGCCGGCCAGGAGAGCGTCATCGGCGATCGGGCGTTGCTGTACGCGGCGCTCAGTCTGCCGCTCGGGCGCGCGAATGTCGCGCTGTACGCCTGGAACCTGCATCGCCTCCGCGCCCGGAACGAGAATCAGGCGGGCGTCATCGCCGTGCCCCGCGGCAATGTCGTGGCGCTCGGCGCCCGCATGGACCGCCCCCTCTCGCCGCGCGTGACGCTGTCGCCGCTGGTGGAATTCCGGCACGAGCTGGCCGGCTCGGCGGGATCGATGGAGACGCTGGGATATCTGCTGCGCACCGGTGCGGATGTGCGCTACCGGCTGAGCGACCACGCCGTGGGCGTCGTGCAGGGACAGCTGGCCTTCGGGCAGCTCCAGGACCAGGGGACGACCGTCTCGCTGTCAGGTCCCCGCGTCGGCGCGCTGATCGAGTGGTCGCGGTAGCCGGTACGACCAGCCGCTGCGCAGGTACAACACCAGCCACACCGCGGTCGCTGCGCTGACGCCGTACTTCCAGACGGCGGGGGCGGCGCTCGCCGACAGCAACCCCTCGATGAGACCGGCGATCGTCAGCAGCGTCACGACGGCGCCCATCATCTGGATCGCGATCCGGCCCTCGACGACCAGCGCGTCCCGGCGCAGCCGGTCGCCCGGGGCGATGATCGCCTTGGCCAGCCGGAACCCGGCGCCCGCCGAGATGAAAATAGCGGTCAGCTCGAGCACCCCATGCCCCGCCACGAACGTGAGGAGATACCCGAGGGCGTCGTGATTCTTGAAGACGCCCATGCCGAGGCCGAGCATCATCCCGTTGGCGAACAGCAGCCACGCGGTCAGCAGTCCCGCCGTCAGTCCGCCCACGAACGCGCCGAATGACACCTGGATGTTGTTCGTCATGATCAGCGCGGCGATGACCGGACGCTGGGCGTCTCCCGCTTCGAAGTAGCCGTATCCCTCCGCCTGCCGCGCCGCCGCGTCCTCCGCCCGCCGGATCATCACGGGCGAGACGATCTCCTCGGCGAGCGCCGGTCGGTCGCGCACGATGATGTATCCCGCGATCGCGGGGACGACGAAGAGCAGGAAGGCGGCGAAGACGTACCGCCACGATTGCACCACCGCCGCGGGGAAGTCGCGCAGCAGGTAGCGGCCCACCGGCGTCCGCGCCTTGCCGCGGCTGCGGTACAGTGCGTTGTGGCCGGCGCTCACCACGCGCTCGAGATACTCGATCACCCGCGCGTCCACCTGGTAGGTGCGCGCCCGCGCCAGGTCGGCCGCCACCTCGCGGTATTGCGCCGCGAACGTGGGGATCTCGGCCTCGGCCAGGGCGCCGACGCCGGAGCGTTCCATCCGGACGGCGGTCAGGCGGAACTTCTCCCACGCGTCGCGCTTCTTGGCGAGGAAACGCTCGGCCGTCACGGTCGTGCGACCCGCCGCCCCGGCACGCGTCGCAAAGCGGCCGCGGCGCTTCGCCTGTTCCTCGGCGAACACCTGGACGAGATACGCCTGGACGTCCGCGCTGCGTCGCGGGATCCGGCCTTCGAACCGCCGCGCCAGATCGGTGGAAATGCGGACCTGGACGTCGGGGGCCAGCTCGCTCATCCGGCTCAGGAAGCGGTCCAGGATCCGGAATTCTGCGTCGGCGAGCTCGGGAGGGCCCGTCTCGAGAGCTTCCTCCGTCTCGGCGGCCGGCGCGGCGGGCACCGCCGTCCCCAGCACCCAGCCCGTCGGCCGGTCGCGCACGACGATCGTGCCCGCCGCCATATCGCCCAGCCGCTTATTGCTCGGATGGAAGAACATCATGACCAGGGCGGGGACGAAGGGCAGGGGCGGGAAGTAGCAGTCGAGCAGCCGCACGAGATTGCGAGTCACGGCCGCTCCGCCGGTGAGCGGACGGCCGGTGTCCATCACGACGCGAATGCCCAGCGCCTGCTTGCCGGGGGTGCGGCCGCCGTTCAGGCCCTCGAACAGCGCGAAGTAGCCCCAGACGAGGAGGAAGGTCGCGAGGATCACGAGGGCGGTGAGCCAGCCCCGCGCCACGCCGCCCCCCCCGCCCCCGCCGCCGCCGAGTCCGCCGCTCACGCCGACGACGGCGAAGAAGGTGAGCATCAGGCCGAGCCAGAGCAGCAGCACGTCGAGCACCGCGGCGGCTACGCGCGATCCCACGCCGGCCAGCTCGAAGCGCACGTCGACATGCTCGGGCGTTTCGACGCCGTGATGCTGGCGCAGATCGAGGTCTCGCGCGGGAAGCGTCACGTCCTCATCTTACCGCCATCCCGCGCAAGGAGCGAGTAAATGCAGGCAGCGGCGGCCGCCTCCCCCGACCTCAAGCCGATGGAGCTCGGTGAGATTCTCGACGCAGCGCTCACCATTTTTCGCCGGCACTTCGGACTGTTCGTCAAGGTCGGCGTCGCGGCCCTCTGGCTGCCGGTGGCGTTGACGATTTACATCCAGCTCGCCGGCGGGCGCGAGCAGCATCTCGTCATGACCTTCTTCGTGGCGATCATCCAGTACTTCGCCGGCCTCTTCCTCACGGCCAGCGCGATTCGCATCATCTCCGATTCCTATCTCGGCCGGGCGCCCCAGTTTGCCGACGCGATCGCGATGGGCGCCTCCAAGATCTGGTCGCTGTTCGTCGTCGGCCTCGGCAAAGGTCTCGTCATCGGCTTGATCGGCGGCGGCATCGGCGTCGTCATCGCGCTGTCCGCCGCCGGGTTGGCGAGCGCGGGTGGCCTCGCCGCCCTCGTGATCGTCGCGCTGGTGTGCGGCGGCCTCTGGTTCCTCCTCTTCGTGGTGTGCGGGTACGCCGTCACGACGCCCGTCGTCGTGCTGGAGCAGCTGAGCGGCGCGTTCGATGCGTTCGGCCGCTCCTGGGAGCTGACGCGCGGATTCAAACGCAAGATCTTCGGCGTCTTCGCCGTCGCGTTTCTGATCGTGTACGTCCCCGGCGGACTGGTCGGCGGGCTGGCCACCGCCCTCATGATGGAAGCGCGGATCGCCGGGCAGATCGTCGAGGTCATCGGGGCGGCGCTGCCCATTCTCCTCACCCCCCTCTTCTCCTGCGTGCTGACGCTCGTGTACTACGACCTGCGCGTCCGGCGGGAAGCGTTCGATCTCCAGATTCTGAGCCAGCAGCTGGGGATTCCCTGACGGCGCTCTGGCTCCTGCTGACCCAGGGCGTCGCGCCGGATTCGCTGCGACGGGTCGTGGGCGACGTGTTCGCGCGGCCCGAGTATCAGTGGGTCGAGCGCCGCCGGCCGCTCCTCTGGCTCCGAAACCTCTGGCGCTCCCTCCTCGACTGGGTCAACGGCCTCGCGGACAACCACCCGCTGGGCTTCAACCTGCTGCTGTGGGTCGCGGTCATCCTGCTCCTGCTGCTGCTCGTCCACATCGGCTATGTGCTGTGGCGCATCGTGCAGCCGACGGCCCGCACGCCGCGCGAGACCGGGACGGGGAAGCCGGTCCTCACCGACGCCGCGGCCCACCTCGCGCGGGCGGCCGAGCTCGCACGGGCCGGCCGGTTCGCCGAAGCGCTGGGCCACCGCTTCCTCGCCGTCGTGCTCGAGCTGGAGCGGCGCGAGGCGCTGCGGTTCCACGCCTCCAAAACGCCGGCGGAGTACGTCGGCGAGCTGCGGCTCGACGAGACGGGGCGGGCGACGTTCGCCGGTCTCGTCGGTACGCTCTATCGCCATCTCTTCGGCGCCGTCCCGTGCGACGAAGGGGAATACCGCGCGTTCGGAGCCACCGCCGACGACCTGACCACCCGGAGCCATGTCGTACCGGCTTGAGATCGGCCTCGCGCTGCTGCTCGGCGTGGCCATCGGCGTCGCGGTGTGGGCGGGGAACCGCTCGGAAAAGCCGCCCGCCATCGATTCCCGCAACTCCACGTTGCTCAGCGGTCCCGGCGGCAGCAAAGGGCTGTACGAGGTGCTCGTCCGGTTCGGCCAACCCGTCGAGCGGCTGCGGACGCCGCTGACCTCGCTGGCGTCCGATTCCGCCGCTCTCCGGCGCCGCGCCCCTCCGGCGTTGCTCGTCGTCCTGGACCCGCCGCTGCGCCTCGACTTCGAGGAGATCGAGGCGGTCGTGCGGTTCGTGCACCGCGGTGGCGCCGTGCTCGCCGCCGGCTCGGGCGGCGGCATCACCCGCTGCGCGGGGTGGCGCCTCGAGCCGGAGTCCTACCTCGATGACAGCCTGGATGTCCGCCAGCCGGTCGCCGGCGAAACGCTGAACCTGCCGCGCGCCGGCCGTGTGCTGGCGCCGCGGCGGCGGCGCATCGAAAAGCCCGGCGCGGCGCTGGACCGCCTCGTGAAGCGGCAGCCCGGCGAGGCCGATCCCTGCGCGGTGCTGGAGGCGTCGGGGCGCGGCCAGCGGCGCGATACCCTGCTCGCCGCGGTCAACGGCCGGCCTGTCGTCATGCGGCTGCAGTACGCGCGAGGTGGCAGCATCACCCTCGCCGCCGACGCCGGCTGGTTTACGAACCGCGTCTGGCGCGATACCGACGTCCCGCGCGTCGCGGTGGGATGGCTGACGCCGCCCACATCCGCGCGCGGCCGGGTGGCGTGGGACGAGTTCCATCAGGGTTTTGGCCGGCAGGGCGGGCCGTCGCTCACCGGTGTCACGTGGGACTGGCTGCGCCACACGCCGCTGGGCTGGGCGATCCTGCAGCTCGTCGCGGTGGCCCTCGTGTGGCTGGGGGTGACCGCCGTGCGCTTCGGACCGGCGCGCGCGGTTGTCGAGCGGCGGCGCCGCTCGCCGCTCGAGCACCTCGAAGCGCTCGCCGCGGGCCTCGAGAGCGCGGCGGCGGACGATACCGCCGTCCGCCGCATCGTGGCCGGGTTGCGGCGCCGCCTCAGCCGAGCCGATGGGGCGGGATATCAAAGCGGTGATCTGGAGGCGTGGCTCGAAAGTCTCGAGCTCGCCATGCGCGGACCGCGCGGCCGAGACGCCGCGCGTCGCCTGCGCCGGCTCATTCACGCCGGTGGCGTGCTCGCCGCCGCTCAAGCCGTGGAGGACGTGTGGGAGGAACTTCGCCCGCGCACGACGCCCGCCGCATTCTAGAGACCCTCCGGTCCGTGGTGCTCGGCCAGGAAGCCGCCACGCGGGAGGTGCTCGTCGCGCTGCTCGCGCGCGGTCACATCCTGCTCGAAGGCGTGCCGGGCACGGCCAAGACGCTGCTCGTGCGCACGCTCGCCCTCGCGCTCGACGTGCGCTTCGTGCGCATCCAGTTCACGCCCGACCTCATGCCGGCCGATATCACCGGCATCACGCTGCTCACCGGCACGCACGAGTTCACCTTCCGGCCGGGTCCGTTGTTCGCGGACCTCGTGCTCGCCGACGAGATCAACCGCGCTCCCGCCAAGACGCAGGCGGCGTTGCTCGAAGCGATGCAGGAACGCACCGTGACCGTCGACGGCAAGAGCCACCCGCTCTCCGGCACCTTCACCGTCTTCGCCACCCAGAATCCGATCGAGTTCGAGGGCACCTATCCCTTGCCCGAGGCGGAGCTGGACCGGTTTATGGTGAAGGTGCAGGTGGGGTACCCCAACGCCGGGGTGGAGCAGGGGATTCTCACGCGCTACGTCGAGGGGTTCGAAGCCGATCGCACCGAAACGTACGGCGTGACCCCGGTGGTGGATGCGCGCGGGCTCGAGGCGTTGCGAACGGCGGTGGAGCAGGTGCGCGTCGAACCCCGGATCACGGGATACATCACATCCATCGTCCGCGCGACCCGCGATGCGGCGTCGCTCACGTTAGGCGCGAGCCCGCGCGCCGGCGTGGCGCTGTTCAAGGCCGCGCGTGCGGCGGCGCTGCTC
>JAUYMC010000354.1 GCA_030699545.1 Gemmatimonadales bacterium
GCGACGCAGAACAACCTCGCCGCCGCCGACCCCGATACGTACGCCGAGATGGCGAGCCACTTCGCGCACTGGGACAACATCGATATCCACTACCGCGGCCAGGTGATCACGTCCGGCGGCCATGGCTTCAACGGCTTGTCCCGCCGGGCGTTGCTCGCGGTGCTGGGGCGGCGGTGCCAGGCGCTGGGCGTCTGCCTCGAGACGGGGACCGCGGTGAACGATCCCGCCGATTATGCAGATGCCGACCTGCTGCTCGGCGCCGACGGGTTCAACAGCACGGTGCGGGCGCATTACGCCGAGCAGTTCGGACCGACAATGGACGAGCGCCCCAACAAGTTCGTGTGGCTCGGCACGACGCGCCCCTTCCCCGCCTTCACGTTCTACTTCAAGCGTGATACGCACGGGCTGTGGCGCGTGCACGCGTATCAATACGAGAAGGGCCATTCGACGTTCATCGTCGAGGCGACCGACGCCACCTGGCGCGCGGCGGGAATGCACAAGGCGAGCGAGGACGACACGATCGCCTTCTGCGAAGCGCTCTTCAAGGAAGAGCTCCAGGGCCACCGGCTCCAGAAGAACCGGTCGCTATGGCGCAGCTTCGTGACGATCAAGAACGCGCGCTGGTCGCACGGCAACGTCGTGCTGGTGGGCGACGCGGCGCACACGGCCCACTTTTCGGTCGGCTCGGGCACCAAGCTCGCGATCGAGGATGCGATTGCTCTCGCCGGCGCATTGCGCCGGCTTGGCGATATTCCCGCGGCCCTCGCCGCCTATGAAGAGGAGAGGCGGCCGGCGGTCGAGAGCCTGCAGCGCGCCGCGCAGGTGAGCCTGCAGTGGTTCGAGGACACGGAGCGCTACATGAACCTCGAGCCGCTCCAGTTCGGGTTCAATCTCCTGACGCGCAGCCTGCGGATCACGCACGACAATCTGCGGGTTCGCGATCCCGAGTTCGTGGCCAAGGTGGATGACTGGTTCGCGGCTGAGGCCAGCAAGCAGTCCCGCGTACCGCTCACCGCGCACCGCGCACCCCCGCCCATCTTTATTCCTTTCCGGCTCCGGGATCTCGTTTTACAGAATCGCATCGTCGTGTCGCCGATGTGCCAGTACATCGCCGAGGACGGGATGCCCAACGACTGGCATCTCGTCCACCTCGGCAGCCGGGCGATCGGTGGCGCTGGGCTCGTGTTCACGGAGATGACGGATGTTTCCCGCGAAGGTCGGATTTCGCCGGGGTGTACGGGGATGTATACACCGGAACACATGAAGGCGTGGAAAAGAATCGTGGAATTCATACGTGGCAATACGGCGTCAAAGACGGCGATCCAGCTCGGCCACGCCGGCCGCAAAGGCTCGACGCAGCGGATGTGGGAAGGGATGGATGAGCCGCTGCCCAGCGGCAACTGGCCGATCATTTCGGCCTCGCCCCTTCCTTATTATCCGCACAGCCAGGTGCCGCAGGAGATGACGCGGGCGGACATGGAGCAGGTCCGGGCCGACTTCGTGCGGGCGGCGGGGATGGCGGAGGAGGCGGGGTTCGACCTGCTGGAGCTGCACTTCGCGCACGGCTACCTGTTGGCGAGCTTCATTTCGCCCCTGACCAACAAGCGGACGGACCAATACGGCGGATCATTGGAGAACCGCATGCGGTTCCCACTCGAAGTCTTTGACGCAGTACGAAACGTGTGGCCCGCGGATAAGCCGATGTCGGTGCGCATCTCGGCGGTGGACTGGGCGCCGGGGGGCATGCAGCCGGCCGACGCCGTGGACGTCGCCCGGCTGCTCAAGGCTCACGACTGCGACATCACCGACGTCTCGGCCGGCCAGACCGTGGCGGACGCGAAGCCGCAATACGGCCGGCAATTCCAGACGCCGTTCGCAGACCGCATTCGCCACGAGGTCGGCATTGCCACGATGGCGGTGGGCAACATCTCGTCGTATCAGGACGTGAACACGATTCTCGCCGCGGGGCGCGCGGATCTGTGCGTGCTCGCCCGCGCGCACCTGTGGGATCCCTATTGGACTCGCCACGCCGCGTACGAGCAAGGCTACGCCCTGCCGTGGCCCGATCCGTATGCGACGCTCAACACGTATCGCCCGAGGCCGCTCTGATGCCCGTTACGTACTCGAGTTATCTGCGACTGGATGACCTGCTGTCGCTGCAACAGCCGCGGGAAGGTCCGCTCGAGCACGACGAGACCCTCTTCGTCATCATCCATCAGGTCTACGAGCTGTGGTTCAAGGTCGTGCTGCACGAGCTGGATTTCCTGCAGCGGATGTTGCGCGGCAACGACACGCCGCTCGCGGCGGCGACGCTCAAACGCATCCTGACGATTCTCAAGACGCTGGTCGCGCAGATCGACGTCCTCGAAACGATCACGCCGCTCAACTTTCTTTCGTTCCGGGACCGGCTGGAATCGGGCAGCGGCTTTCAGTCGCATCAGTTTCGGGAGATCGAGTTCGTGCTGGGCGGCAAGCGGCGGTCGGCGGTGGAGCACTATCCCGCGGGGAGCGCGGTGCGGCAGCGGCTCGAGGCGCGGTTCGCCCAACCGACGCTATGGGACGCGTTTCTCGACTACCTCGCCGCGAACGGCTATGCACTGCCGGCGCAGCGCGCCGCGCCGTCGCCCGACGTGCAGCGGATTCTCGTCGAGGTCTATCGCAAGAATCCCACAGTGGCGCAGATCGCCGAGCGCCTGGTCGATCTCGATGAAGGCTTCATGGAGTGGCGCTACCGGCATGTGAAGATGGTGCAGCGCACGATCGGGACGAAGCCCGGCACCGGAGGCTCGGCGGGCGCGGAGTATCTTCTCAAAACGCTCAATCAGCCGGCGTTTCCCGATCTCTGGGCGATTCGTTCCGAGCTTTGATCAATCCCGAAGTTCTCGCCAAGCATTACAGCCGCTTTCGCGTCTCGGAGCGGATTCTGCTCACCGGCCACTCACACCAGGCGTGGCCCGACGTGTCGGCGGAGGGACAGGCGCAGGCGTGGCTCGACACGGCTGCATACGTAGACGACGTATGGGAAAAGGCGTTTGAAAAAGCCGGTGAAGTACGACGTGGGTTCGCGCGACTGCTGGACGACTCGCCGGACCGGATCGCTCTGGCGTCGAACACCCACGAGCTGGTCGTCCGATTCCTGTCGGCCCTGCCTCTCCTCAAGCGCCCCAAGCTCGTCACGACCGACGGCGAGTTTCACACGATTCG
>JAUYMC010000371.1 GCA_030699545.1 Gemmatimonadales bacterium
CTGAGGACGCGGCCGTCCTTCAGATACGTCCCGACCTCACGGAGGATGACTCCGCATCGGCCAGGAGTGGTGCGCAGATCCGAAGCCGCGAGGAGCAGCAGCCCGAGACCGCCGGCCTTGGTCGGCAGCACATCCGGAGGCGGCTCCGTCGCATCGTCGCGGAACAGGTCCACGATCGTCTTGAGGGAGGGGCCGGTAGATTCACCGCTGAGAGCGCGCGTCTCGCAGAGCGGCCCCTCTTTGGTGCGGTGCTCGACCAGCCTGGCCGCGGCTCGTGCGTAGGGCACGACGTTGCGGCAGCCGGGGCATCGCTCCAGCGTTGCCTCTTTGAGCACGTGCGCAATCTCCTGTGGCGGCACGGCCCTCGCGGCCTTCGGCTCCGGTGCGGGCGCCTGTGCCTCCTCCTCCGGCTCCTCTGGATTGATCTCGTGGCCGCACTCCGGACAGTAGTTGGCATTGGCCGGCAGCGGCGATCCGCACTCCTGGCACTCGGCTCCCGCATCGTCCGGTGGAGGCCCGACCGCTGGATCCTCTCCGTCGGGCTCCTTCACGCCTGCCAGCTTGCGAGCCGCGAGGTCGAAATAGGTGGTGGCCGTCTTGGCGTACGCCGCATCCCACAGCTTCCGCGACGCCCACGGGTTCGCCGGCACGGCGACGATGCTCCACTCCCGGCCCTCGCTGGCCGCGATCTCCCAGCCCTGCTGAAGCGACATGTCGTCATCCTCCGCATCGAGCCTGTCTCCCGCCTTGTCGATCGGGTGCCAGACCAGAGGCGCCACCCCGACCGATGCGGTCCGGAGGATGGTGTCGCGCCACATGCCGGCGATGTCACGACCGAGGCTCGTATCGGCCCACGTCCACTCGCTCGCCTGCCAGCCAGGGACGTTCTCGATCGTCACCCGCTCCAGCACGGCATTGCCGCCCACCACCGGGAAGGCGGTCAGACCGCGGCCATGCTGGAGCATTACGAGCGGGTTGCGCTGCTGGTAGTGGGACCAGTCGATCCCACCATCGGCGCCGGTCGATCGCATGATGTCTCCATCGCGATCGATGTGCTCGGTCGTGATGACGAGACCGCGGCCGGTGCGCAGGTCCGACTCCGCCTTCTCGCCTCGCGGCTGAGCGCAGAACTTCCGCATCAGCGTCGGGTCGGGGGCGAGGAACAGTTGCCCGTCGCGCTCGAACGCCGCGCCGGAGAAGTCGTCGCGGGCCGAGGGGGCGACTTGGATGGCGGTCGAACTCACAACCGACTGCCCTGGTAGTGCCGTCACGGTGCTGTTCGTCATGGCGTCCTCGGGGCATCCATTTCAGCCTTGATGCCGAGCATCGTGGCGAGCTCGGCCTCGACAGCGGTTCGATCTCCGGCCGCCACCCTGGCCAGATCGGGGCGTGCCCAGAACGCCTTGCCGAACGCCAGCGCTTCCTCGTCGCTTCCGGGCAGGCGCAACGCCTCACCACCTTCCGCCGGCGGATAGCCCAGCTCGGCGCGGACCTCGTTCGGAGTTAGGATTGCCTCGCGGACGAAGGCCGACCTGTCGAGGTAGGCTCGCGCCCGCGCATCCCCATCCGGGAGTGGATCGTAGCCGAGCTGCTCCCGGACATCGTTCGGCGTCAGGATGCCTCGATCGACCAGCATCCCACTGCTGCTCGCCACCTCGAGCGCCAACTGTTTCGCGAACGGCGTCTGGCTGAAGTCGAACTCGCACGAGATGTTCTTCAGGTTCGGAATCTTCAGCATCGGGATCAGCCGCTCGCCGATCTCCTCCGCCAGCATGGCGGCCCTCGGCTCCACCGTGAGCCACTGGTAGAGGAGCATCTGCGTCGTCGCGTTCTCGCGCGTCGCCGAGAGGTCCACGTCGCCGAAGATGATCGGCCAGACCCCATAGGCCCGCATGATCTTCCCGGTGTTCCATGCGCGAAGCTCGCTCGCCTGGATCTGCTCCGGCGTCTGGGTGAGCGGCTGGAACTTCTTCCCGCCCGCCACCACGAGGGTCTTGCCCCAGTTGGCGACGCCGCTGTAGAGCGTGCGGAGCTGGTCAATGAGCTGAGTCGCCGAGTCTTTGCTGATTTCCCGGT
Organism: Gemmatimonadales bacterium; assembly: GCA_030699545.1. Classification (GTDB taxonomy): domain Bacteria; phylum Gemmatimonadota; class Gemmatimonadetes; order Gemmatimonadales; family GWC2-71-9; genus 20CM-2-65-7. The sequence continues at coordinate 2,077 of JAUYMC010000371.1, forward strand.
CGACCGTCAGCACGCCGGAGAGCCGCATGCCGTTGCTGAGGATCTTGTTCATCCCGCGCTCGAGCATTTCGTCACTCTGCTTGTGCCGCCATGCCGGCCGGAGCGGTGGCATGCCCCGCAACTCATCAGTCGGCGTCGGGAACCAGTCGTGCCATACCTCGCTCGGCTTGAAGCGCTCGATGTGGGAGTAGCTCGGCTTGTAGTCGTAGCCGGTTACACCCTTGCGGGCATCGGCTTGGATGTGAACCTTGGCCGAGTTCATCACCCACAACTGCCGGAGCGGCCGCGGCACCACCTCGACGAAGGCGTTGCCGGTCAACTCTTTCGAGACCTGGACCATCCAGAGAAAGCGCCTGCCGCTCATGCGTGGATTCGGCCGACGGAACAGAGCGAGCAGCGGATCATCCCGCTCGGTCAACTCCTCCCGCTCGCCGTTCGGCCGGTGGCGATAGAAGCGCAGGACCGCCGCAGAGATGGCGTCGGCGTTGAGCGTCGCGCACCTGTAGACGACGACCAGGTCCTCGAAGGCGCGCTGGAACTCCTCTTCGGTATCGGGAGGAGCGATGCCCTGTCCGCCGATCAGATCGGCGGCGAGGTCGGCCGAGAAGGCTCGGCTATCGCGCTCGACGAGGAATGGCGGGGCCGGTGGCGGGCCGGCGAGACTGCGGTAGAGCGCTGAGATCATCTGCCTGGCTGTCCCTCGCGAGGGGGCCTGGCAGGCTGCATCCCGCTGCTGCTACCCAACAGGCTAACGCATTCGCGCCAGCCCTGTCTAGCGCGCGGTCAGACGAGCGCGGGGAATTGGTAGTCGTCCCGCTCGCCCGTCACGAGCCGCTTCTCGATCGTCGAGACCCACCCGTCGCCGAGATTGATCGTCAGCGAACCGGATGTTCTTCCGTCCTGGGCAGCGGCGAGCAGCAGTTGACTGACCCGTTCTCCGATCCGCTGTGCCCGCGCCAGCCTCTCGGCAAGAGGTCTGCTCACGGGAGCGCCTTCACGATCTCGAGATGGAGCCCGACGAGATAGAGGTAGCTGGCCCCGACGGCGAAGAAGAGCAGCGCCACCCCGAGCGCCTGAGCGCGGCTGGCGTGGTAGCGGAGCCGATGCCTGAGCGGAACCGGACCGCGCCCCTCGATGCCAACCCATCCCTGAGCGATCGTCCTCAGCTGACCCTGGAGGAGGAACGGCACGCAACAGAGCGCGCCGAACATCGCCGCCGCACCGCCGAGCCAAAGCATCGTCCACATTTTAGCGGACTCCCATGCCGATCACGCAAGCCACGAACGGACTCCGGGCGGCTCCACCCGAGACAGCGCCGCGAACGCGTCCGCACTCGCATCGATGATTTTAAGTCTATGGAGGAGGTACTCGCAAGGCGGCTCAGATATCTAAAAAATCAATCTG
>JAUYMC010000391.1 GCA_030699545.1 Gemmatimonadales bacterium
GCGACCTTGTTCACGTTCTGGCCGCCCGGACCCGAGGCCCGGACGGCGTGGACGGTGAGCGCCGACGGCGGGATGCGCACCGCATCCGTCACGATGATTGCGTCGCCCATGCGCCCATTGTAAGCGGTGCCCCGCCACTGCCTTCACCTTGACGCCCAGCACCGGCTCCGAAACGGGGAAGAAAGGCAGCACAAACGGCCTGTCCGCGGTCCGGGCCGCGCGATCTGGGCGGCCGGGGACCCTGCGACGCCCGTCTCACCCCCGAGAACGACCTGGCTGGCGAGGGCGACGACACCGCGGCCGTGTCTGCATCGCCCGCTGGCCTGCCGGGATGCTGCTCCTGCCGGGCCGCGCAGTCACGAAGCGGCCGGGGCTCCGGAGGGGCCTCAGGGAAGGAGGAGCGAGTGCGCGATCAGGGGGAGGGGGCTACTGGACGGTGGCGATGACGCGCAGGCGGCCGCCACAGCGGAGGCAGGCGAGGACGTCGAGGGCGCGAGTCCCTCCTGCGCCCGCTTTGTCTTGTCCCGCGCCTGATATAATGGGCCGCGGGCAGGGAGGCCGGCATCCTCCTGCGGCGTGCGGTTCGCTACCTGCTCGCGATCGAGCAGGTGCGATCCAAGGCGAAGCAGCTCAACCTCACCGACGCGCAGAAGGACCAGCTCAAGGAGCGGGACGCGACCGAGAAGGCTGCCGCGGAGTCCGCGCTCCTCAAGTTCTACATGGAGGTCTGGCTGCCGCGCGCCGAGGGTGGATCGATCGGGATCGAGAAGATTGCCGTCGGAGGGCGCCCGTTGCAAACGACGGTCGACGAGAAGAAGCGCGCCTTGATCCACCTGCGGGTTATGGAGCTGTTCACGACTGTGCAGCCGCTCGTCTTCGGCTCCGTGACGCAGAGCAGGATCGCCGACCTCTTCCAGCTGGGGACGGGGGACACGCCGAAGACCGGCGTTCGTGTGTGCGACGTCGTGGCCGGCTTCTTCACCTTCCTGGGCTTCCCAAGGCTGTCCAGTGACGGCGTCGTCCGCCAGGCGATCCTGAAGGGTATCGAGACCAGCCAGTTCGGGTACATCACCGGAACGCCGAAGCTCGGCGAGGACGGGCGATACCAGATCGATCACAGCCGGGTCGCGATCGGTCGTCGCCTGGGCGACGACGAGGTGGACCTCGAGACCGGCTTCCTGATCTCCCCGAGCGCAATACCTGCAAAGCCCGAGACGAAGACGACCGAGACGAAGGAGGGCGACGGGCCGACGCCGCCCACCGGCGGCGGGGGCGGGGCGGGGAGCGGCGGCGGCGGCTGGGCGGTGGTACGACTGGAGGCGGCACGGCGGGTGGTACCCAGCCCGGCGGCGGGAGCGGCGATGCCGGAACGAACACGGTCGAGCTGTCCTTCCGGGCTGATCGCAACACGCTCTTCATCGCATGGAGCGTGCTCGCAAACCTCGCCGACCTGGCGGGTCAGGTCAGCGTGACCGTCAAGGCGTCGGGGGCGAAGGCCTTCGACCAGGGCAAGGTCGACAACGGCGTCCTGAAGCCCCTGCGCGAGCTGGGGTTGATCGAGGAGTAGATGAGACACGCGTCGGGCCACGTGATCGCGGACCGAAGGGTTCGACTGCGAGCCGGAGGCTCGATGCCTGCCCGTCCGTGGTCGTCCGCCGTGGCTCTGCGCGGCCCGCGCGGCGCACTCGGCTTCCACGCGACCGGCCTCGACGCGACTGGCGACTGTCCCCGCCTCTCCTTGCCCGCGCTTTGCCTGAGGGGCGCGGTCAGGTCGCCGTTGTGCGTGATCCATCGACCGCCGCCCCAGGAGGTGCGGTGATGGCGCGTGCTGACCTTCTCTTGGATATCGTCCGCGCGGGAGCCCGCGGGGACCAGACGCTCTTCCGGAAGGCGCTGGAGGCGCTCGTGGCCGAGGAGCGCGCCAAGCAGCACCATGTCCTGGCCGACCGACTCGCCAGCCACCTCCAGCAGAACGGGAGCAGCGCGCACGCGCAGCCATCGCCCGTTCGTCGAAACGGCCAGGCGTCCGACCTCTTCTTCGAGGTTGAGCCGCGTCGGCGACTGGACGACCTGATCCTTCCGGATGTCGTCGCCGAGGCATGCAGGGAGCTCGTCGAGGAGCACAATCGTGCGGACCTCCTGAGGGCCCACAACCTCGAGCCGCGTCATCGCGTCTTGGTCGCCGGCCCCCCCGGCAACGGCAAGACGTCTTTGGCGGAGGCCCTCGCCAGCGAGCTGGCCGTCTCGCTGCTCGTCGTCCGCTACGAGTCGGTCATCGCCAGCTATCTCGGAGAGACCGCGGTCCGTCTCTCTCGCCTCTTCGAGCAAGTTCGGACTCAGCGGTGCGTCTTGTTCTTCGACGAGTTCGACGTCGTGGGCAAGGAGCGCGGCGACATCCACGAGACGGGCGAGATCAAGCGCGTCGTCAGTTCGCTGCTGCTGCAGGTCGACGCGCTGCCGAGCTATGTGGTCGTCGTGACCGCGACGAACCACCCGGAGCTCCTCGACCGGGCGGTGTGGCGCCGTTTTCA
>JAUYMC010000327.1 GCA_030699545.1 Gemmatimonadales bacterium
TCCGTGCTTGGAACATGGGTCGAGGAAAAACATCGGAGGGGGTTTCGGGCAAGACGGAGGTGCCCAGGTCCCGCTTGCGAATCACGATGTCACCCTCCACAAGGAAGTAATCGCCACGATCGACGATTTCGTCGGGATGGAATCCCATCGCAATGACCTGCTGAACAAGGGGGTCGGAAGGTCGCGGGCTCACCGAATCCGAACATCCGGATATCGCAAGGAAAGTGAGGGGAAGAGCTGCAATGACGACTGTGCGCGCGGACGTTTTCATTGGTGGAGTCCCTCGTGATTCTTGATAAGGCCGGCCATCGTGGACGATGCGTGCCCAAGACCGCGTACTAATGCCGGGACAATGAGGGACTAGCCCAACCGTGTCACTCGTCCGAGAGCACTAACCAAAACCAGCCACATGAGCTAGACCGTTTGAACTAGCAAACCCGGCGCTGCTTGTCGGTATTTACGGGACTTCGGCTTTCTTAGGGGTGTGGGTGCGTCGGGCTAGGTCTGCGCCTTACGCAACAGATACACCGCCGCGACACCCACGATGATATTCGGCGTCCACGCCGCCAACGCCGGCGGCATCACCCCGCCCGAGCCCACGGCCTTGGCGAGCTGGAACATCAGCAGCACGATGAACGTCGTCGCGAGGCTCACCGCCACGCCCCACGCCGCCCCGCTCTTGGGCGTCGAAATCGCGAGCGGCGCGCCGAACAGCGCGATCAGCAGACAAATGAAGGGAATGGCGACCTTGAGCGCGCGCTCCACCTCCAGCTTCTTCACGTTGGATCCGCTGCGCGCCAACGCGTCGATGTAGCGCCCCAGCTCCGCATACCGCATCTCCGGAGGCGCCTTCGGCTCGGCGAGCAGATCGACCGGCCGTTCGACGAGCGTCCGGGTCCGCACCGAGTCGAACTGGAAGGCAAACTCGGCATCGCGGCCCGCCAGATAGCGCAGCGCCCCGCCATGCAGCATCCAGCCCTTCGTCGTGTCGTTGTACAGCGCGCGCTGCGCCGCCAGCACGATCGTGGGATAGTCCGCCCCCGTCCCGGCGCGCTCGAGCAGGAGATCGTGCATCTGCTTCGTCTGCAGCTCCAGCGCGCGGATCGCATAGACCCATCCGCCGTCGGCCCGGTAGACGAAGTTGTAGCGCGCGCTGGTGCCGCGTTGCGCCCGCTCGCCGAGCAGCTCCATGCGCCGCGCCGCGACGACGGGCGCCAACTCGCCGAGCAGCAGCCCCGCGAGGAAGGCCGCCGCCGCCGCCGCGAACAGCGGCCGCACCAGACGGTGGAACGAGATGCCCGACGCCTTCGCCGCCGTCAGCTCGGAGTGCCGGCCCAGGGCGCCCACCGTGAACACCGTCGCGAACAACACCGCGACGGGCAGCACCAGGAACATCTTCTCGGGGAGGTCGTAGACGTACGACAGCGCCACCGCGCCGCCGGGGATGCCGCGACTCAGGTACGTATCGAGGCGATCCGTCAGGTCGATCACGATCACGAGAATCGGAAAGCCGAGCAGGGTGACGAGAAAGACGCGCAGCCACTCGCGGAGGACATACCGATCGAGAGTGGTCATAGATCGTCCGGGGGATCCATTGCGGATTGCGAATTGCGGATTGCGGATTGACTGTGCGAGCGACGCCCTTTCCCTATAATCCGCAATCCAAAATCCACAATCCGCAATTTCAGTTTCGGTGCCCACCCGAACAACGCCTGCCGCAGATCGTCCCAGTCGCCGCCCTGCGCGGTGCTCGCTTCGCGCCGCACCATCCACAGCAACGCGCCCCCCGCCAGCGTGAACAGCAGATTCGGCGTCCACATCGCGAGGAACGGCGAGACGATGAGCCGGTCGCCCAGCTCCTCGCCCCCGATCAGGCCGACGTAGTAGATCGAAAACACCGCGAGGCTGGTCCCGATCACGAGGCCGACGCCGCCGCGCGGAAACCGGATCGCGAGCGGCACGCCGAGCAGCGCGAAGATCACGCAGGCGGCGGAGATCGCGAGCTTCTTCTGGATCTCGACTTCGTAAATCGCCGCGCGCTGCCGCGCCGCCCGCACGCGTTGCGTATGCGCCGTCGCCGACCCGCCGGCGACGACGGTGGGAGACGGCCGCTGGGCGGCGCGAGCCTCGGTGGGAGAGAGCAGCCGCTTGAGGCCGCTCGCGGCGCGGCAGTAGAGCGTCTTGGGCAGCGGAGTGGAATCGACCGCGACGCCGGGGGCGGGGGGGGGGGTCGAGGGGGGGGGCGCAAGGCGCAGCAGCCGGCGCAGGTCGGTCACCACGGCGACCCGTGCGTCCGCGCGCGCCCGCTCCATGTCGCGGCGCGCCTGCGCGACGACGTCCTGCATGGCGCACAGCGTCATCTCGCGGTCGCCCCGGTAGGTATCGCGCTCGGTGCGCTCGAGCGTATTGCCGATCCCCGCCACGCGGATGCGGTTCACGCCGTAGAAGGTGCGGTTGAACCGGTCCGGTTCGGTGCGTTTCACCTCGTGCACCTCGCCGTCGAGCAGCGTCAGGTACAAATCGGTGCCGCCGGGGGTATACGCCATGCGTCCCGAGTCGGCGGTGATGATCCGCCGCCGCTCGGGGTCCTCCAGATCGTAAATCGTCACATCGCTGAGCCGGTTCGAAACGGGGTCAATGCGGGCGGCGCGCAGGAAAAACTGCCCGGCCACCACCTCGTTGATCACCTGTTCCTTCAATTGAAAGGTCGGCTTCTTGCGCTGGATGTCGACGAGCAGGGTCCGGAGCCGGTGATTCGACCGGGGCAGCACCTGATCGTTCCACACGAGGGCGATCAGCGCGATCAGGGCCGCGCCACCCATCACGGGCGCGAGCAGCCGGCCCACGCTGATGCCGCTCGCCTTCATGGCCGTGATTTCGTTGTCGGCCGCGAGGTGGCTGAACGCGTACAGGACCGCGACCAGCACCGCCATCGGGAGCGTCATCGCGACGATGAACGGGATGGACAGCAGGAACACCTCGAGCACCACGCTCCCGGCGAGTCCCTTGCCGACGAAGTTGCCGAATTGCTTGGCGACCTGATTGACGAGCATGGCGCAGGTCAGCGCCGCGAGCGCGAATCCGAGCGGAGGGAGGTGTTGCCGCAGGATGTACCGGCTGAGGATGCGCACGTTCGGTCGCGCCATTATATTCGGAACTCCAAGTCCTTACAAGGGATGCGCCGCCTCGCCCAGGCTGGTTGTCTCGCCCTCACGCTCGTCGTACCCCAGCTCCACGCGCAGGATGCGTCCTTTGGCGCGCCGCCGCTCGCGGCGCCGCGGAATGCCGCGCTCGCGCCTGGCGCGCGGTATGGCTCACGCGTCCCGCCGGCGTTGATCGCGGCGGCGTGGGTCGAGCGCGTCCTCGCGCGCCGCC
>JAUYMC010000332.1 GCA_030699545.1 Gemmatimonadales bacterium
CATCTGGCGCCGCTCGCCCGGCAGGTCGAGCAGGCGGCGGGCGAGTACGTGAAGATCGAGGAGCGCGTGGAGTTCGCGCTGGCGCTCGTCAAGCCCGAGGGGTTTACGCCGGCGCTCGATGCCGCCGGCGCCGAGATCTACACGGCCGAGATCCTGTACCCCAAGGATCGCGAGCACCTCCTCTTGTCGTGGCAACAGATGCGTGAGCGGAACGCGGGCGACTTTGGCTTTCACTACGATCCGTATGACTTCGATTCGAACCCGGAAAAGAGCTGTTTCGAGCAGATGCTGGCGATGCTCAACGTGGCGCCTGGTGATGTCGAGGACATCTACTTCACCGGGGCGCTGACGAATCCCGCGCAGACGGATTTTTTCGTCGAGTATAAGGACGACAAGGGCAAGTGGCGGCGCTACACGCCCGATTTCGTCGTTCGCAAGAAGGATAGGCGGGTGCTGATCGTCGAGGTCAAAGCCGAGCGCGACCGCGACGCGATTACCCAGGGCGTGGGCAAGGAGGGGAAGAAGCGTCTCGCGTTGCAGAAGTGGGCGGATTTGGATCCGGAGAAGCTCAAGTACGAGATCTTCTTTTCGAACTCTGACGTGTTCACCGCCGATCAGCTTGCGCCGGCGCGCCGGTTTGTGGAGGGTGCGTGAAGCCGCGGCGCATGAAGTCGAAAGCGAAGCAGCCCGCCGCCAAGGGCACCGTGCGTGAAGCGGTCGCGGCCCCGACCCCCCCCGCAAAGCCCGTCGAGGTGAAGGTCACCGCCGCCAAGGGGCGGCCGATGCTGGTGTGGGTCGGCAAGCGCCCGTTGAAGCAGGTCATCGCATATCCGGCGCAGCACATCGAGACCTATTCGGTACGTGACGAAGTTGCGGGCGATTGGTCGGACTGGCCGAGGGGCTATCCCAAGGGCGGGCTGCTGTTTCATGGGGATAATAAGGAGGTGCTGGCGCACCTTCTCGCGAACGGGTTTCGCGGTAAGGTGAATCTCATCTACATCGATCCGCCATTTGACTCGGGTGCGGATTACGTTCGGAAAGTTTCTTTGCGGGGAGCCAAGGGCACTGCCCAACTTGATGGCGAATTCTACGCGCTCGGTGAACAAATCCAATACACTGACATATGGGCCAACGACAATTACCTGCAGTTCATGTACGAGCGGTTCATGCTTTTGCGTCAACTGCTAAGTGCCGGCGGCGTGATAGCCGTGCATTCTGATTGGAAGAAGACGCATCACATCCGTGCTCTGATGGACGAGGCGTTTGGTCCTGAGGCTTTTCGTAATGAGATCCTTTGGTACTTCTACAACAAGATGCACGACGACCGGAAGGATATCCTTCCACGCGCAACCAACACGCTCTTGATATATGCGAATGGCGAACAGTCTGTGTTCAATCGTATCGAGGTACCTCGAGAGACCGCCGTGCGGCAACTTAGGCGCGTTAAGGTTGATGGGGTCCTTGTGAATCTGAAGGACGAAGCGGGAAACCTTCAGTACCAGGAGCGCGACACAAAGACGCTCGACAACGTCTGGCCTATTCCGCTAATTCCGCCGGCTGATGTTCGTCAAAAGACCGATTATCCGACTCAGAAACCTGAGGCGCTACTCGATCTCATCGCTCGGCTGTATTCCAACCCAGGCGATCTGATCCTGGACTGTTTCATTGGTTCTGGGACTACCGCAGCAGTAGCACAGAGACTCGGCCGTCGCTGGATCGGCTGCGACATCAACAAGGGCTCAATCCAGACGACGGCGAAGCGACTTCAGACGATCATCACTGAGCAGTCTGGCAGCCAGATGGACACTGAAAGCTCGGCGCCCACTCAGTTCGCGTTCACCGTCTGGCGTGTCAACGACTACGACCTCCAGATCCAGCACAACGAAGCCGCGAACCTCGCCGTCGAGCTGCTCGGCGTCGAACGCACCCGCAGCGACGGCTTCTTCGACGGCACGCTCGGCAAGGCGCTCGTCAAGATCGCGCCGTTCACCCATCCCCTGACGCCGCTCGATCTCGAGGAGGTCAAGCGAGAGCTCGACGCGCGGCCCGACGAAGACCGCGGCGTCACGGTCGTGTGCTTGGGGATCGAGACGACCGCGCAGGCGTGGGTGGAGGAGTGGAACGCGCTGCGCCGCGGCGCCGCCGCCGTCAACAAGATCCGCGTGATCGAGCTGCGCACCGATCCCAAATACGGCAAGTTCATCCGCCACGAGCCGGCGCGCGCCAGGGTGAAGATCGAGCGGAAGCAAAGCACGATTCGCGTGGAGATTCAGGACTTTATTTCGCCCAGCATCGTCGAGCGGCTGCGCCAGCAGGCGGGCGTGCTGTCGCCCAAGATTGACGATTGGCGGGCGATGGTGGACTGCGTGATGATCGACCCGGCGTACGACGGGAAGGTGTTCAAGGTCGCGTTGAGTGACGTGCCGGAGCGGAAAACCGACCTGGTCGGGGGGACCTACGAGCTGCCGGCCGCCCACGGAAAGACGACCGTGGCGGTGAAGATCGTGGACATGTTGGGGGAAGAGGTGCTCGTGCAACGGGAACTGTGAACCCCGAGCCTGCCGTTGACTCAACGTTGAGGCTGCCCCGCCAACTTGGACCAGGTGAGCGATAGGGCGGCCCACTGGTCCGAAAACTGCTGCGACGGGTTTTCGGCTCGAACGAGCCGCAGATCGGAGAGATCTGGCTCGTACGTGACCAGGACCTGGGGATTCCCCTCACAGGCATGCATCCTGTTCTCGTGGTCGGCGGAAGTCCGTTCGCCGGCGGGCCGGTGCGAATCGCCCCAGGATCGGGGACCAGGCGGCCGACGGAGCCGGAGATCGCCCTTCCAGTCGACCCAGGAGACTGTGAGCCCGAAACGGCGCTCACGAAGCACACGAGATTTCGCCTGAATGAAGCCCGTCGAATCCCGCGGGAGAAGCTCCGCAAACGGATCGCCAAGTTGAAACCGCCCAAGCACCGAGACCTGCTCGTGCTCAGAGAGCACGTTCTCTAAGGGGAACTGGAACGACTCTTGCGTGTTCCACGCAAGGAGGGAATCATTAACCAGATGTTGCGCGCGCCGATCGGCTCCGTTTGGTCCGTCTCCGATCTCGGGGATGCGGCAGTCGTAGTTCTCGCCGGCCCGTTCGCCACCTCTCGAGGCTCGCCCGAGTACCTCGTGGCACCCCTATACACGGGACGCGAACCAGGCTTCGTCTGGAGCTCCGAAGACGTGCGTCTGGAGGCCCAGGAATCCGGTTTGGGCGAGCCGCGGTTTGGTGCGGTGTGGAACGCACGTCCGCTTCTGTACGCGGATTTCGGCATGCAGCTCGGCACCTTAAGCGAGGAAGCGACGGTGGCGGTTCGCGATGCCTATTGGGCGTCTCTGAACGAGCGCCCGTTGGGGGAGAGCCCCCGCCTCGGACGTGCAATCCGATCCGCAAAGGACGCGGCGGCCAAGTTCCAGGCTGGCGAGTTGGAGCGCTGGGAGCCCCTTTCGGGGCGAGTTTTTGACACTCCGGAGGACGCGTCGGTCAGCCTCACCGTGCGGTTCGCCGATGTGTGGACCATGACCCTCCCAGGCATCGAACAGTTGACGACTGAAATTGAGAGTTCCGAACGGCTCGTGGGCTCCGTAATCATTGATGGCATCGGCGAGAGCAAGGCATGGCTCAGCGGCTGGCTTCGTCTGGGTGGTATTCAAGAAACCCGCGATGCGGTCGACCTCTTCACGACCGCTCCGAGGGACTCCGTCCAGTTCTCCCAGGAGACCACTTTCGTGGCCCAGCGAGAAGCCGGGCAGGCAGAGGTCCCCGTGCAGCTTAACGTGAATTCAGAACTCGCGGCCGCCGCATGACCCACCGCGTATCGTCTGAGCAGCTCAGCGCACTCCAGTTCGAGAGGGTATGGGTACGCGAAGCGGTATTCCTAGACATCGAGGGTGAGAAGGACAGTGCCGCTCCGCAGGCACACCTCAAGGTCGGCATCCGCATCGAGGTGAAGGTGGCGTACTCCCCTCGCGGGGATGGCGCCTTCGTAACCGTCCGCGCCGCCCTAGACCCTCCCGCTGACGAGCGGCTGTTCCGCGAGCTGACAGCTGCGGTCGAAGGTGAATTCAGTGTGCGAGGTGGCGTAGATCGGCAGCGCCTGGAAAGCTTTGCCACCACCCAAGCCCCGGTCTTGCTGCTTCCATACCTCCGTCAGGTACTCACAACGCTGACCGCGCAGAGTAGAGTGGGCGCGATCGTGATGCCACCGCTCAACATGGTCGAAATCACGAAGGCAATGCAGGCGCAGGCGAAAGACAAGCCTGCCGCCGCCGTTACCGCACAACCGTAGATCCTTCCGACCCAGAAACTCTAGGCGCGCCTTACACGACCGTCACAACGACACTCAACACGAGCCAAACATCCTTACGATTCATAAGCCCTCCTAAAGCGGGTATTCCCATTCGGTGAGCGTCCCTTTCTCGCGGTTACAGCTCCAGCACGCCGTGGCGAGATTTTCAGGATCATGCGAACCACCCCGCGCGAGAGGCGTGCGGTGATCCAATTCGAGGTACGCAGTCGTGCGGCGGCAGCCACAGTACGTGCACGTGTAGTTGTCACGCCGGAAGATCTCGTAGCGGAGATCGCCCCATGAAAGGGACTGGAGGCGTTCGCGCTCACGGAGGCGGGCGCGAGCTCGGGAATGCTTCGTGCCGCCAACCAATAACCACGGCGGGGATCATAGAGTCGATCGGTCGGGTTAGCTCCCGAGAACAACTTGCCAGACAGCGCTTGTACGATTATCGTACACGTCATGAATACTGTCAAGAGCCAGGCGCCAGTGCCGGTTTTTGCCCGCCTACGTGATGCTCGTATCCAGGCGGGACTGACACAGGAGCAGGTAGCCGACTACCTCGGCATTCGACGCCCGGCCATCGCCGAGATCGAGGCGGGGAAGCGGGCGGTGAAGAGCGACGAGTTGCTGCGGCTTGCCGAGCTGTACGGGCGAAGTCTCAAGTGGCTTGTACAGGGCGCCGAGGGGGCGGAGGAGCGCATTGCGGGTGCCTTGTTTCGGGCCCATGAGCCTACGAGTCCGCTTCTTAAACGGGAAGCCGCGAAGCTGGCGCGACGCTGTCGCCTCGTGGGCGAGCTCGAAGAGAAGCTCGGCCTGGAACGGCACCACCAGGCGCTGCCACAGTACGCGAACGAGCGCGCCCTGCACGACTTCTCCCTCGCCGCGCACCACGGCGCCGAAGTCGCCTATCAGGAGCGGGCTCGCCTGCGGGTCGGCGTCGCAGCGCCGATTCGCGACGTCTGGGGGCTCGTGGAGGACGCCGGTTTGCACGTTTTCCCGCTCCACCTCGGCCGCGAGGGGGAAATCGACGGAATCTTCACGCGGATCGACGAGACCCGCGCATGCGTCGGCGTAAACGTCGAGAAATGGGTCTTTCGCCAGGTGTTCACGGTTGTCCACGAGTACGGGCACGCCCTGATGGATGGGGACACGCCCGCGGAGGCCTGCATCACGAGCCGCGGGTGGACCAGCCACAAGCGAAGCCGCTACAACAACCGAGAGTTTCGGGCCAACCAGTTCGCGGCGGTCTTCCTCGTCCCGCGAGAGGCGCTGCTCAGGTACCTCGAAGCCCGCGGCAAGGTACGGCGCGCACGGCTTACCGAGTTGACACCGATGGACGTTGTTCGGGCACAAGACCACTTCGGAGTAAGCGCAGAGATGCTCCTGTGGCGCCTTCAAGAGGAGAGCCTGATCGCGGCGACGGAACGGAAGGAACTGGCTGCCAAACTCGCGGAAATCGGCGTCGTCGCATTGGCCCGAGCGCTCGGCTATGACTGGCGCGACCGAGCGCAGCCGTTCACGCGCGTGCACGAACTCGCGCTCCAAGGCTACGCCAAAGGGCTGGTGACTCTAGGGATCGTGGCGGACTTGTTTGATCGCGTAAAGGAAGACATGCACGACCTCCTCCAAGCCTGGGGAGTAAGACAGGAGTTCGCACCGGGAGATGCGCTGGTGGGCACGGCGAACTAGCGGGTCTCACCGTTGCCACCGAAAGACTGCGTCCTCGATACATCCCTCTTGATTTCGCTCGGCAAGGCCGGGCGGCTCGACCTGTTGGCCAAGGCTCCCTCATACCGTTGGCACATTGCCCCGACGACGCGAGGGGAACTCCGTAAACCGGAGACTCGGGACCCCGTAGAGCGATTCATCCTCGACGGGCGGATGAGCGTCGTGGACCTTGACTCAGACGACGCCGCCGGGATCGCGTTCCTGGCCGAGTGGTCCGACCGCGTGGATCCAGGCGAGGCGGAAAGCATCGCTATCGCGCTCACCAGGGGATGGCTGGTCGGGTTAGAGGACCTGGAGGCTCGTCGGCTCCTCGATCGAACGGTCGGCCCGGGTCGGTGGATCAATTGTGCTAACGTATTGATCGACGCCGTTACCGCGGGATTGCTATCGCTGCCGGACGCCGAAGCGGCCTTTCAGAGCCTCGATGTATACTCGAGCTACATGAAGGCCGGCGTGACCAGTCTAAAGGCCATGCTCAGATAGGTTTCGGGCGCAGATCGTCGCCCTACCGCCTCCCTGCCCTTCGGCCGATATTCCCCGTCGTCTTGCACGGAGTTGCTCCATGAAAACCCAGGGTGCCAGCAAAGACGTCGTCTTTCTCTCCGGCGTACGCACGGGATTCGGCGCGTTTGGCGGATCCCTCAAAGACCTGTCGGCCATCGATCTCGGCGCCCACGCCGCGCGCCACGCGATGCAGCGCTCCGGCGTGCCGGCGGCCGATATCGGCCATGCGGTGTTCGGCAACGCGCTCCAGACCTCCGCCGACGCGATCTACATGGCGCGCCATGTGGGGCTGAAAGCCGGCCTCCCGATCGAAGTCCCCGCCGTGACGGTCAACCGCCTCTGCGGATCGGGGTTCGAAGCGATCACGCAGGGCGCCCAGCTGATCCTGCTGGGCGAAACCGATGCCGTGCTCGCGGGCGGTGCGGAATCGATGAGCCAGGCGCCGCACGTCGTGCGCGGCGCCCGCTGGGGCCTGCGCCTCGGCCCTGCCCCACTCGAAGACCTGCTGTGGGAATCGCTGAAGGACCCGCAATGCGGGCTCTCGATGGCGGAGACGGCGGAAAGCCTGGCCGAGCAGTACAAGCTCACGCGCAAAGAAGTGGATGAGGTGGCGGTGGCCTCGCAGCGGCGGGCGAAGCAGGCGTGGGATGCCTGCGCTTTCCAGGACGAAGTGATCTCCGTCCCGATCAAGGTGAAGGGGAAGGAAGTCGAGTTCCGCGCCGACGAGCACATGCGTCCGGATACGACGCTCGACATCCTGAGCGCGCTGAAACCGTATTTCAAGAAGGATGGGCTCGTGACGGCGGGCAACGCGTCGGGGATTGCGGACGGCGGCGCAGCGACGGTGATCGCCAGCACCGAGTACGCGCAGGCCCACGGGCTGAAGCCGCTGGGCCGCCTCGTGGCGTGGGCGGTCGCGGGGGTGGAGCCGCGGCACATGGGCATCGGCCCCGCTCCGGCCGCGCGCAAGGTCCTCAAGAAAGCCAACATGTCCCTCGATCAGATGGACCTCGTGGAAGTGAACGAAGCGTTCGCCCCGCAGTATCTCGCGGTGGAGCGGGAGCTGGGCCTCGATCGGGAGCGGACGAACGCCTGCGGCGGCGCGATCGCCATCGGCCACCCGTTGGCCGCCAGCGGCACCCGCATCACGATCCACCTGCTCCACGCCCTGCGGCGCGGGAAGAAGCGGTTCGGGCTCGGCTCGGCCTGCATCGGCGGCGGCCAGGGCGCGGCCGTGATCGTCGAGGCCCTGTGAGCGACATTCTCCTCGGCGCGATCTTCGGGATCGCGCTCTACCTGTTCGCGGGATTGCGCGTGCTGCGTGAATACGAGCGCGGCGTCTACTTCCTGCTGGGGCATCTCCGGCCGACCAAGGGCCCGGGGCTCATTTTCCTGCCGCCGTTTCTCGCCAAGATGCAGAAGGTGTCGCTGCGCGTCATGGCGATGGACATTCCGCCCCAGGACGTCATCACGCGCGACAATATCTCGATCAAAGTCAACGCCGTGCTGTACATGCGCGTGAGGACGCCGGACAAGGCCGTCGTCGGCGTCGAGAACTATCTCTACGCCACGAGCCAGCTCGCTCAGACGACGCTGCGCTCGGTGCTCGGCGAGACGGAGATGGACGAGCTGCTCGCCAACCGCGACAAGATCAACGCGATCCTGAAGCAGATCATCGACGCGCGATCCGAAGACTGGGGCATCGAGGTCTCGGCGGTCGAAGTGAAGGACGTGGACTTGCCGCCGGAGATGAAGCGGGCGATGGCCCGTCAGGCGGAAGCCGAGCGGGAGCGGCGCGCGAAAGTCATCAACGCCGAAGGCGAGCTGCAGGCGTCGGAGAAGCTGGCGCAAGCGGCGCACATCATCGGCAAGGAGCCCGCCGCGATTCAGCTCCGCTATCTCCAGACCGTGAACGAGATCGCGTCCGAGAACAACTCGACGACGATTTTCCCGATCCCCATCGATCTGTTCCGCGTCTTCGTGGAGAAGCTGGCGCCCGCGGCCCAGGCGCCCGCGTTACCCGAGAGCACGGGCGGCGAGCGGCTGCCGGCGCCGCGCGCCAAGGCCAAAGCGAAGCCATAGATGGCCGGCGAGCTGATCAGCCGCGGAGCCCTGGAGCGGATCATTCAGCGGGCCGCCGAGCTGCAGGCGGGCGAGCGCGACATCGGCGAGGGACTGACCAACCAGGAAGTGCTCGCACTCGGCAAGGACGTCGGCATCCCCGAGCGCTATCTCCGCCAGGCCATGCTCGAGGAGCAGACGCGCACGGCCCCGGAGGAAGCCCCCCGGGGGACGTGGGCCTGGCTGACGGGGCCGCGCTCCATCGTGGCGCACCGCGTGGTGCCGGGCGAGCGGCCGGCTGTCGAGCGCGCGATCAATCGCTGGATGATCGACGAGGAATTGCTCCAGCCCAAACGCCACTATCCCGACCGTACGACGTGGGAGCCGAAGGGAGGCGCGTTTGCGTCCATCCAGCGCGCGCTCTCCGGCCGGCGCCGTTATTCGCTGGCGAGCGCCGGCGAAATCACGGCCCAGGTGGTCGAGCTCGAGCCGGGATTTTGTCTCGTGCGGCTGGAGGCGGACATCCGGCAGCAGCGGACGCAACGCATCACCGGTGGCATGGGCCTCGCCCTCACCGGGTGGGTCGTGACGGGTGCCCTCGCCCTGGTGGCCCCGCCGGTGGCGCTCGCGCAGATCCTCCTGGTCGTACCGGGCATCGGCATGACCGCGGGGGGCGCCTTGATCGCGCGCAGCCACCGTGGACCAAGCGAGCGGCTGCAGGTCGCCCTCGAGCAGGTGCTCGACCGGCTGGAGCGCAACGAAATGCGGAGCGGCCAGCTACTGCCGGACTCGCATCCCATCGTGCGGATCGCCGAAGAGGTTCGGAAAGTATTCGACAATCCGAAGCCGAAACCGAGAAGCTGAGGAGCGCATGGCGGACATCAAACGGGTCGGGGTGCTGGGGTGCGGGCTGATGGGCAGCGGCATCGCGCAGGTCGCGGCCGCCGCCGGGTATGAGACCACCGTGCGCGACGTCACCAAGGAGCTGCTCGACCGCGGCCGCGCCGGGATCGAGAAATCCCTCGCCCGCCTCGTCGAGAAGAACAAGATCCAGGCGCCCGCGCGCGACGCCGCGCTGCAACGGCTGACGTTCACGACCAGCGTCGCCGACCTGAAAGGCGCCGACATCGTCATCGAGGCGATCACCGAAGATCTCGACCTCAAGAACATGCTGTTCAAGGAGCTGGACGGGCTGTGCGGCGCGGGGACGATCTTCGCCTCCAATACGTCCAGCCTCACGATCGCCGAGATGGCGGCCGCCACCAAGCGCGCCGACCGCTTTGTGGGACTGCATTTCTTCAATCCGGTGCCGTTGATGGGATTAGTCGAAGTGGTGCGGACCGTGACGACGTCGGCGGAGACGTTCAAGCGGGCGTACGCCTTTGCGGCCTCGCTCGGCAAGGAGCCCGTCGCCGCCAAGGACAACTCGGGGTTCATCGTCAACCTGCTGCTCGTCCCCTATCTGCTCGATGCCATCCGCGCGGTGGAGCGGGGCGTGGGGAGCGTGCCGGATATCGACAAGGCGATGCAGCTCGGCTGCGGCCATCCGATGGGGCCGCTGACGCTGCTCGACTTCGTCGGTCTCGACACGACGTATCACATCGCCGAGATCATGTTCAAGGAGTACCGCGAGCAGCGCTATGCGCCGCCGCCGCTGCTCAAGCGGATGGTGCTGGCGGGGATGTACGGGAAGAAGAGCGGGAAAGGCTTCTACGACTACTCGGCGCAACCTCCCATCGTGAACAACCTGGGACTCTGACCATGCTCGGCTACGACGCGCCCCGCTGGCACGCGCTCCTGAACGACCTTCCCGCCGCCTTGCTGCTCGTCGCGGTGCTGTTCGATCTCAGCGCGGCCGCCTGGAAACGCGAATCGCTCCGCTGGGCCGGCATCTGGACGTTGTGGGCGGGAGTCATCGGCGGGTGGGCGGCCGTGATCAGCGGCAAGCTGGCCGAAGAGGCGATCGATCACGGCGAGGCGATTCACGCGATCATGGAGCGGCACGAGCAGATGGCGCTCTTGACGATGATCCTCTTCACCGTGATCCTCGGTTGGAAGATGCTGCGCCGTTTCGCGATGCCGGCGCAGGAGGAGGCGATCACCCGCTTCCTCGGCGTTGTCGGGGTGGTGGGCCTGATCTGGGTGGGCAGCCTGGGGGGGAAGCTTGTCTTCGAGAACGCGGCGGGGATTCCCAACGAGCGGCTGAAGGCGGAGCTGATCAATCGCGGCGTCCTGACGTCGGACACGACGGCGCCCGCGGACACGTCCAAGGCCGGCGGGCATCAGCACGCGCCGGACACGCCACCGCATGAACACTGACGGCCGGATAGCCGGACGGTCAGACGGTCGACTGATGTCATGTCAGGCCGTCAGGGCGTCAGGCCGTCTGGCCGTCGTGCTGTTGGTTGCGTGCACACCAGCGACGACGCGTCCTCCGTTCACGCCGTTCCCCGAGAGCCTCCGCGCCATCCTCAACGCGCCACCGGCGCGGGTCGTCGAGGAGGCGCGTGCGTGGCTGGTCGCGGACAGCGTCGCCGTGCGGTTCGCGAGCCCGCGCGATGCGTTCCTGGAGACCGCCGAGCTGGCCGGCGCGGTGACGCTGCGGGTCTGGGCGGATCCGGATGTGCCCGGCAAGGCGCGGGTGGCGATCGAGACGGTCTACCGCCCCATGGACGATCCCTCGCGAGAGGCGCGGGACCTCGAGCGCGCGGTGCCCGCCGGCTCGGATGGACAACGGCTGGCCGACCGGTTGATGGCGGCGTTGGTGGAGAAGTTTGGCATGACGAGGTACTGAGTTACTGCCGCGACGATCCGTTTCCGATCCACTCCTTGACCCACTGCTCCATCTGATTCAGATCGATCCCGGCGTCCCGGCACGGGCCGTTGGGGAGCTGCATCGTCAGGCCCAACACGGGAAGCTTGCCGGCCACGTCGCGCAGGCCGGTCATCATATCCCGCTCGCACGCGACGGCGACGACGGCGCGGGGCCGGCGCTCGCGGATGACGCGGCGGGCGAGCTGGCCGCGCGTCGCCACGAAGACGGGCACTTCATAGCGGCCCGCGATCTCCAGCACGCCGTCCAGCGCCTGCTTGGACAAGCAGCGCGGGATCAGCACGAGCAGCTCGCCTTTCCCCACCACCCGCCCGCGTCGCAGCGCCAGGGAGTTGTAAATGTCGATCGCGGCATGCTCCACCCAGTCGCGCCGGCCGAACGCCCGCGCGATGAGCGACGTGTAGTTCATCAGCTGGAGGTAGGGACCCCGTTCGAGCAGGCGCTCGGGGAGCAGGTTGCGCTTTCCATAGAAGGAGCCCGCCACCAGCGCCAGGTAAAGCGCCTTGAGCCCGGCGGCCACGGCAAGCACGACCCAGAGCACGCCGGGGAGGGGTGCCCAGAGGGCGCCCAGCCGGGGACCGACCAGATAAAGGAGAAGGGCCACCGCGGCCGTAGCCACGGCCAGCGTCAGGGCGGCGAACCGGAAGAACAGCCCTGGCCGGGCGGAGAAGTCGCCTCCGCCGGGCAGCGGCCGGCCATTCCACTCGTCCCACTCGTGGCCGAGGCGGCGGTCCACCTCGATGTGGATGAGCTGGGCGCGGGGAGAAGAGACGTCTGGCATGGGGAAACGAAGCTTCACGTAGTGCCCACCCGGTGTCAAGTTTCCGGCGTGCCAGCAGTTCCGCCGTTGCAGTCCGACTCGCGCGTGCGCGCGGCGTACGCCGAGGGCGCCGGGATCTACCGCATCGTGCCGCAGGCCGTCGCGCTTCCCACCGATCTGGAAGACCTTCGCGCGCTCGTGGGGCGGGCCGCCGCCGCGCGCACACCGCTGATCCCGCGGGGTGCGGGGAGCGGGATGACCGGAGGCAACGTCGGGGCCGGGACGATTGTGGACCTGAGCGGAGGCGGGGGGTTCAAGGAGCTGACCGTGGACCCGCAGCGGCGGTTGGCCCGCGCCGGCGCCTCCGTCACCGCGCAGGCCATCAACGACGCCGCGCGACCGTACGGCTTGCGCTTGCCGCCTGACCCGTCGTCGAGCGGCTTCGCCACGAGCGGCGGCATGGTCGCGACCAACGCCGCGGGGCCCCGCTCGGTGCGCTACGGATCCGTGCGACGCTGGGTGGAGGCTGTCGAGATCGTGGCTGCGGATGGCGAGGTTCGAATCGTTCGGCGGGGAATGGGGAATGGGGACCAATTCTCGTTGACGGCCGACAGCCGCCGGCTGATCGCGCAGCGCTTTCCCAAGACCCCGAAGAGCTCCAGCGGCTACGCCCTCGACCGCTTCGCCGCATCGGGTGACGAGCTCGATCTCCTCATCGGCTCGGAGGGGACGCTGGCGATCGTGACCGCCGTCGACTGGCGGCTCGATCCGATCCCCCCGCACGTGGCGGGGGCGGCGCTGGGGTTCGCCGATCTCGCCGCGCTGGGCGAGGCCGTGCCCTTCTTGCTGTCGCTCGACCCCTCCGCGGTGGAGCTGCTCGATCGCACGCTGCTCCAGCTGATTCCCGACGCTCCCGACGTCGCCGGCCTGCTGCTGGTCGAGTTCGAGCGCGAGACGGCGGCGGCGGCCCGGGGCGCCGTCGGCGACGCGGCGCGCGGCCTCAAGGAGACCCTCGCCTTCGTGGAGACGGCGATCGATCGCGCCGGCCTCGAGCGGCTGTGGGAGGTACGGCGGCTCGCGTCGCCCGCGCTCGCCCGGCTGCCCGAGACGCGCCGGTCGCTGCAGATCATCGAGGATGGCTGCGTGCCGCTCGCCGCGCTGGGTGCGTACGTGGCGGGTGTCCGGGCAAGCGCTGACCGCCAGGGCGTACCCGTCGCGATCTTCGGCCACGCGGGCGACGGACACGTCCACGTGAACGCGCTTCCCGATCTCTCCGGCCCCGGGTGGCTCGGTGCGCTGCAGCGATTGTACGCCGAGGTGTGCGACCTGCTCGTTCGGCTGGGCGGAGTCCCGGCGGGCGAGCATGGCATCGGGCGGCTGCGCGCCGGGATCCTCGAGCGGTTTTACGGACCGGAGATCATGGCGTTGTTCGTCGACGTGAAACGGGCCTACGACCCGCTGTCGATCCTCAACCCGGGTGTTATCATTCCCGCGGCCGATTGGGCGCCGCTGGCTCACCTGAAGGTTGGTGAGGGCGCCGCGGCGATTCCCGATGACATTGCCGCCCGTCTGCGCGAGGTGGAACGCACCGCCGGATGGGCGATCCCCAAACCCGAGCTCGCCCGCTGATGGAGATTTTCCGCGCGCCCCGCGTCTCGCTGCTCGCCCGTCCGCAGTTCGTCGAGCCCGAGCATCTCCCGGTGCAGTGGCAGGGTGAGGCGAGCGACGGCGAGCGGCTCGCCGAGTACGCGGGGCGGCTCTGCTACATGAGCCAGCACAATCCCATCCACCGCACGACGGCGGAGTATCTCGAGAATATCAAGAAGCAGGGACACGGCTCGGTGCTGGAGCACGCGGTCTACGTGCTGCTCATCGAGGGGATCTCGCGCTCCTGCTCGCACGAGCTGGTGCGGCACCGTGCCGGCTTTGGGTACTCGCAGATCTCGCAGCGCTACGTCGACGAGTCGCACGCGGCGTTCGTCCTGCCGCCCGCGACGGCGGGCGACGCGGCGCTCGAGGCCGAATGGCGGCGCCAGGTCACGGAGGCGCAGGCGGCGTACGTGCGCGCCGTCGAGGGACTGATGCGGCGCTACGAGTGGGTGACCGACAAGGTGCACCGCCGGAAGATGGCGCGCGAAGCGGCGCGCAGCGTGTTGCCCAACGCGACCGAAGTGAAGATCGTCGTCTCCGGCAACGCGCGCGCGTGGCGCACGATGCTGGAGCTGCGGTGCGGCGAGGGCGCGGAGCTCGAGATTCGCCGGATGGCGATCGCGGTGTTGCGGCTGTTGCAGCGCGAAGCCGGCGCGCTGTTTTCCGATTTCGAGATTTCCGTCGCCGACGACCGGCAGGAAGCGGCGCGCGTGACCTACCACAAAGTCTGACGCGCACCTATTGCGCATCGTGAAGGCGTATCCTATTCTCAGACCCAATGCGGATCGGTCTCGCCTATAACGAGAAACCGGAATCAGGCGTCACTTCCGACGCGTATGCTGAATGGGACGACCCATCGACCATCGATGCGGTCGAGCAGGCCCTTGGCTTCTTCGGTCGCGTCGTCCGTCTCGAAGCCGATGAATTCTTTCCGCAGAAACTCGCGCTCGCCCGTCCCGACATCGTCTTCAACATGGCCGAGGGATTGCACGGACCGGCGCGCGAAGCCCACGTGCCCGCGATCTGCGAATACCTGAACATCCCGTACACGGGATCGGATCCGCTCGCGCTCGCGCTGACGCTGCACAAGGGACGCACCAAAGAGATTCTGGCCTATCGCGGCGTGCCGACCGCGCCGTTCCGCGTGGTGGAGCGTGTCGTCGACCTCGAACGCATCCCGTTGCCGTTTCCGCTGTTCGTCAAACCGGTCGCCGAGGGCTCCGGTAAAGGCATATTTGTCAATAACTTATGTGGTAATCCCGCGGCGCTGGCGGAGCGCGTCCTGTTCCTGCTCGAGCGCTATCAGCAGCCGGTGCTGGTCGAGACGTATCTCCCCGGCCGGGAATTCACGGTCGCGATCCTCGGCAACGGCGCCGAGACGCGCTGCCTGCCGATCGTGGGATTCGATTTCGCGACGCTGCCCGCCGGCGCCCCGCCGGTGTACGGCTACGAGGCGAAGTGGATCTGGGATACGCCGGAGCATCAGCTCGCGATCTTCCAGTGTCCGCTGCCCGCCGACGCGTCCGAATCGCTGCAACGCGAAATCGAGCGGGTCGCGCTCGACGCCTATCAGGCACTCGGCTGCCGCGACTGGTGCCGCATCGACGTGCGGGTCGATCGCTTCGGCGTTCCGAACATCGTCGAGCTGAACCCGCTGCCCGGCATCATCCCCGATCCGCAGATGAACTCCTGCTTCCCCAAGGCGGCGCGGGTCGCCGGCTACGGCTACGACGAGCTCATCCAGGAAGTCGTCCGCATCGCGTGGAAACGGATCACCGGGCGCGTCCTGGCCCTGTCCACGGCCGCGGTGTCGGCGTGAAGCTCGTCATCCTGTACGACCCCGGCGCCGAGGATTGGACGGCCGAAGACGTCGCGGGCGTCATGCTGGCCGTCGACGACATCGCCCGGATTTTCGGGGCGATGGGGCACCAAGTGCAGCGGGTCCCCGTGCGCCACGACATGCGCTGGTTCGCCCTCAGTCGCCGCGCCGATCTGGTGTTCAACCTGTGCGAGGGGGTTCACGGCGTCGCGCAGTGCGAAGATCACGTCGCCGGCACGCTCGAGATGGCCGGCGTCCCCTACACCGGCTGCGGCCCCTGGACGATCGCGGCCTGCCGCCGCAAGGGCGTGGCCAACGCGATCCTCGCGCAGGTGGGGCTGCCGGTCCCGCGCTGGACGATCGCCCAGGGCCGCATCGACGACGACTTCCCCCTGCCCGCGATCGTCAAACCGGCGGCGGAAGATGCGAGCGCCGGCCTCGACCGGCAGTCGGTGGTCACCGACCGCAAGAGCCTGCGGGCCCGCGTCGCGGCGATGACCGAGCAATTCGACGAGGTGCTGGTGCAGCAGTACGTCGCCGGCCGCGAATTCAACATCGGATTCGTGGGCGATCGGACGCTGCCCATCGCCGAGATCGACTTCTCGACCATGCCGCCGGGGAGCTGGCCGATCCTCACGTACGCCGCCAAGTGGCAGGCGGGCTCTCCCGAAGACGTCGGCAGCCGGCCGGTGTGTCCCGCCCCGATCTCGCAGCGGCTCGCCGACCGGCTCAGCCGGATCGCCGAGACCGCGTGGCGGACCGTGCAGGGCAAGGGCTACGGCCGGGTGGACCTGCGGCTCGATGACGCGGGGCGCCCCTGGGTGCTCGAGGTCAATCCCAATCCCGATCTCACCGACGAGGCCGGCCTGTCGCGCATGGCGAAGGCGGCGGGGTGGGAGTACCCGGAGCTGGTCCGCCGCATCGCCGAGCTGGCGCTGCGGGAGGCACAAGGAGCCAAGGCCGCGCGTGAGCTGCTCGCTGCGCCCCGTCGGGCGCGCGCATCGCGAACGGCTTGAGCAGCTGACGCGGGGGACCGGCCTCTTTCGGGAATCGGAGGTCGGTACCGCGGTCGAGCTGCTGGATGCCAGCCTCGGCGAGCGGGGCAGCGACGACTACCGCTTTGTCGGCGCGTTCGACCGGAACGAGTTGCTGGGCTATGCGTGTTGGGGGCCGACCCCCGGCACCGAGGGGACGTGGGACCTCTACTGGATCGTCGTGGATCGCGCGCGCCAGGGGAGCGGCATCGGAACGCAGCTGCTGACGGAGGTCGAAGGCCGGTTGCGGATGGACGGCGGCCGGCTGGTCGTGGTCGAAACGTCGTCGCGGGCCGACTATGCGGCGACGCGCGGATTCTATCAGGCACGCGGCTACACCAGGGCCGCCACCATCCCGGGGTATTACGCGCCCGGTGACGATCTGGTGATCTACACCAAGGATCTCACGGATGGAGACCTGGCAAGAACTGCTTCGTAAAAAGAGCATCGCCTCGCTCGACGCCCTGGCCGCGCGCTTCGGGCCGGAGCACGTGGGCGAGATCGACCGGCTGCGGCAGGCCGCCGAGAACTTCGAGTTTCGCATCTCCCCGGCCATGGTCGACCTGATCAAGTCGCCGGGCGATCCGATCTGGCGGCAGTACGTGCCGACCGTGCAGGAGCTGGAAGTGCACGACGGGATCGTCGATTCCCTCGACGAGGACGCGAACTCGCCCGTCCCCAACATCACGCACCGCTATCCCGACCGGGCGCTGTTTCTCGTGTCGCCGGTGTGCGCGTCGTATTGCCGCTTCTGCACCCGGCGCCGCAAAGTCGGCGACCCCCAGAAGATCCCGATGTCGCAGCTGGAGTCGGCGTTCCGCTACCTCGCCGAGCACCAGGAGATCCGCGACGTGATCATGTCGGGCGGCGATCCCCTGCTCCTCTCCGACCGGCGGATCGACGACATCTGCCGCCGGCTACGGGCGATTCCCCATCTCGAGGTGCTGCGCATCGGCAGCCGCGTGCCCTGCCACATGCCCGAGCGCATCACGCCGGAGCTGTGCGACACGCTCAAGAAGTACCACCCGCTCTACATCAACACGCACTTCAATCACCCCGACGAGCTGACGCCGGCCGCGGTGAAGGCGCTGGGCATGCTCGCCGACGCCGGCATCCCCCTCGGCTGCCAGACGGTGCTGCTGCGGGGCGTGAACGACGATCCCGAGGTGATGAAGGAACTGATGCAGCGGCTGATGGCCGCGCGGGTGCGGCCGTACTACATCTATATGTGCGATCAGGTGGCCGGGGCCGAGCACTTCCGGACCACGGTCGAGAAGGGCCTCGAGATCATCAAGGCGCTGCGCGGATGGACCTCGGGCCTGGCGGTGCCGCACTTCGTGATCGACGCCCCCGGCGGCGGCGGCAAGATCCCGCTGCTGCCCGAGTACGTCGTGAAGCTCACCGACAAGGAAGTCGTGCTGCGCAACTACGCCGGGAAGATCTACCGCTACAAGCAGGGCGCAAAAGAAATGGAGCCGGTCCTCGTGGGCTGACCTGCTTGACGCCTGCCGGCTGTATATTTATGATTTGATGTGCATAAACATACATGGCGCATTCCTGAGCCCGCTCCCGCCCCGGAGCGGGCTCGTCGTTTGTTGGATCCCTGGCGCGAGCGCGACGCCTGCGGAGTCGGCTTCGTCGCCCGCGCGAGCGGCGAGCGCTCGTGGGACATCCTGGGGATGGCGCTGACCGCCGTCGCGCGCCTCGCCCACCGGGGTGCGGCGTCGAACGACCGGTCCGGCGACGGCGCGGGCGTACTCACGCACATCCCCCACCGGCTGCTCGGCGTCGGCCCGACCGAGCGGGTGGCGCTCGGGATGTTCTTCATGCCGCCGGACGGCCCGGGCCTCGACACCGCCGTCGAGCTGGCCGAGCAAGCCCTCGTCAGCGCCGGCCTGCCGGTGCTGGGGTGGCGCGTCGTCCCGGTGGACGACCGCGCGCTCGGACCGCTCGCCCGCGCCAGCCAGCCGGCGATCCGACAGGTGTTCGTCGGACCTCCCCGCTCCGTTCCGACGCCGGCGGACCAGGCGTGGGAGCGCCGCCTGTACGTGGCGCGCCGGATCATGGAGCGACGTGCCGCCGATACCGGAGTGGCGCCGTTCTTCGTGTGCTCTCTCTCCTGCCGCACCGTCGTCTACAAAGCGCTCCTCGTCGGCACCGAGCTGCCGGCGTTCTACGCCGACTTGCGTTCGCACCAGTTCGAGACCGCGATCGCGGTGTTCCACCAGCGCTACTCGACCAACACGCTGCCGAGCTGGCCACTCGCCCAACCGTTCCGCCTGCTCGCGCATAACGGCGAGATCAACACGCTGTGGGGCAACCGCAACGCGATGCGCGCCCGTGAACCGGCCCTCGCCGCGCCGGTCTGGGAAAAGGACGTCGACCTGCTGAAGCCCGTGATCTGGGAGGACGGCAGTGATTCCGCGAGCCTCGACAACGCCCTGGAATTGCTCGTGCGCTCGGGGCGCGACCCGGTGCACGCCCTGATGATGCTCGTGCCGGAGGCGTGGGAGCGCGCCGCCGATCTCCATCCCGCGCTGCGCAGCTTCTACGAATACCACGCGGGACTGATGGAGCCGTGGGACGGTCCCGCCGCCCTGGCATTCACCGACGGGGTGATAGCCGGCTCGGCGCTCGACCGCAACGGGCTCAGGCCGTGCCGCTACAAAGTGACCCGCGACCACCTCGTCGTCGCCGCCTCCGAGGTCGGCGTGGTGGACCTGGACCCCCGAGAGGTCGTCGAGTCGGGCCGCCTCGGCCCGGGCGAGCTGCTCATCGTCGACACGTCCCGGAAGACCGTCCTGCGCAGCACCGAGGCCAAAACGGAGGTCGCGTTGCGCTGTCCGTACCGCCGCTGGACGAGCCGCGCCGTGCGCGCGCTCCCCACCGCCGTGTCGGCGCTCGGGCCCGCGCTGCCCCCTGAGGAGCTGACCGCACGCCAGCACGCGTTCGGATACGGCTTTGAGGACCTGCGCCACGTCGTCACGCCGATGGCGGCGTCCGCACAGGAGGCGATCTGGAGCATGGGGGACGACACCCCGATCGCGCCCCTGTCGCGCACCCCCCAGAGCGTGTACGCCTACCTGCGTCAGCGCTTCGCGCAGGTCACGAATCCCGCGATCGATTCGCTGCGGGAAGCGCGGGTGATGTCGCTCGTCATGTATCTCGGACGCCGCGGCTCGTTGCTCGCGCAGCGACCCCCCCCACCCCCTCCCGGAAGCCGGACGCTGCTGCGCCTCGAGCATCCCGTGCTGCTCGCCGAGGAGATGGCCGCGCTGCGACGCGCCGCGGGACCGGAGCTCGCCACCGTGAGCGCGGTGTGGGAGGCGCGGGCCGGCCCCGAGGGGCTGTCCGGCGCGCTCGACGCGCTGAGTCGCGATGCCGTGGCGGCCGTGCGCCGCGGCGCCACGATCGTGGTCGTGAGCGACCGGGACGCCGACCGGGGTCGGGCCCCCATCCCGCTGCTCCTGGCGGTCGGCGCCGTGCATCAGCGCCTCGTGCAGGCGCGGCAGCGAATCCGGGTGTCGCTGGTCGCGGAGGCGGGGGATGCGTGGGATGTCCATCACGTTGCCGCTCTGTTCGGCTATGGCGCCGAAGCGGTGCATCCCTGGCTCGCGCTCCAGTCGGTGCGCGCGCTTTCGAGCGAACCCGAGACGGAGCTCTCCGCCGCGAAGTTCCGCGCCGCCGCCGAGAAGGGGCTCCTCAAGATTCTCGCCAAGATGGGGATCTCGACGCTGCGGTCGTATGCCGGCGCGCAGATCTTCGAAGCCCTCGGCCTCGGGCCGGAGGTGATGGCGCGCTGCTTCAACGGCACGGCATCGGTGATTGGAGGCATCGGGTTCACGGAGATCGCCGAGGACGTGCTGGCGCGCCAGCGCAGCGCCTATGCCGACCCGGTGCCGGCCTTGCCCGACTTTGGACGGGTGCGCTATCGCCGTGACGGCGAAGACCATGGCTGGTCGCCGCCGATCGTCCGCGCCCTGCAGACGGCGCAGTACCAGGAATTCACGGATCGCGTGACGGCTCGCCCTCCCGCCGGCCCCCGCGACCTGCTGACCTTCCGCCCGTCATCGCCGGTGTCACTCGACCAAGTGGAACCCGTCGAGACCATCCGGCGCCGGTTCATCTCGAGCGCCATGTCGCTCGGCGCGTTGTCCCCGGAGGCCCACGCGACTCTGGCGATCGCCATGAACCGGATGAACGCCCGGTCCAACTCCGGCGAGGGAGGAGAGGATCCCGCGACGTATGCGCCGCGAGAGAACGGGGATCGAGCCGATAATCGGATCAAGCAGGTGGCATCGGGCCGTTTCGGCGTGACCACCGCGTATCTCGTGCGGGCGGACGAGCTCGAGATCAAGATCGCCCAGGGGTCAAAGCCGGGCGAAGGGGGCCAGCTTCCGGGCCACAAGGTGACGGAGTTGATCGCCCGGCTGCGCCACGCGGTCGCCGGCATTCCCCTGATCTCGCCGCCGCCGCATCACGACATCTACTCGATCGAGGACCTCGCGCAGCTGATCCACGACCTCAAGGAGGTCAACCCGGCGGCGCGCGTGGGCGTGAAGCTCGTCGCGGAGGCCGGCGTGGGCACGGTGGCGGCGGGCGTCGCCAAGGCGTATGCCGACTACGTGCTCATCTCGGGCCACAACGGCGGGACCGGGGCGTCCCCTCTGTCGTCGATCAAGCACGCCGGCTCGCCGTGGGAGCTGGGCCTCGCGGAGACGCAGGCCATTCTCCTCCAGAATGGCCTGCGCGAGCGGATCGAAGTGCGCGTGGACGGCGGCCTGCGCACGGGGCGGGACGTGGTGATCGCGGCGATCCTGGGCGCCGAAGCGTTTGGCTTTGGGACGGCCCCCGTGGTGGCCTTGGGCTGCGCCATGGCGCGGCAATGCCACATGAACACCTGCCCCACGGGCATCGCGACGCAGCGGCCGGACCTCCGCAGGAAGTTTCGCGGCACGCCCGACCAGGTGGTCGCCTACTTCACGCTGATTGCGGAAGAGATTCGCGGGATCCTGGCGTCGTTGGGCGCGCGGCGGCTGGACGACGTGATCGGCCGGCCAGAGCTGCTGCAGCGCAGCGAACACCCCCAAACGCCGCGCGCGCAGATGCTGGACCTGTCGTCGCTCCTGGCCACAGGCGCCGAGCCGACCCAGGCGCGCCGGCGCACGGTCGAGCGCAACGTCCGCCCCGGTCTCGTGTCGCTCGATGCCGAGATTCTGGAGCGGGGAAGCGGCGAGCCGTTCAGCGGCCTGTACACGATCGGGAACCATCACCTCAGCGTCGGCGCGCGGATCGCCGGGCACGTCGCGCGCACACAGGGAAGCGCGGGAGCCCTGGCGCCGATCCGGCTGCGATTCCGCGGCAGCGCCGGCCAGAGCTTCGGCGCATTTGCGCTCCCCGGCATGCACCTGCACCTCGAGGGCGAAGCGAACGATCACGTCGGGAAGGGCCTGTGCGGCGGCGACATCGTCATCCGGCCGTTTCGCGACGCCGCCTACGCCGCCGGGTCGCACGCCCTGCTCGGCAACACGGCGTTGTACGGCGCGACCGCCGGACGGCTCTTTGCGGCCGGAAGCGCCGGAGACCGCTTTGCGGTGCGCAACTCGGGCGCCACCGCGGTGATCGAGGGCGCCGGCGACCACTGCTGCGAGTACATGACGGGAGGCGTCGTCGTGGTGCTCGGGCCCGTCGGCCGGAACTTTGCCGCGGGGATGTCGAACGGCGTCGCCTACGTGCTCGACGAGAACGGCATGCTGTCGGCCCAGTGCAACCTGGAAATGGTGGCCGTCACCGAGCTCGACCGGATGGACGATCGCCGATTACGGACTTTGATCCGGCGGCATTACCACAAGACCGGCAGCGCCCGCGCGAAGGTGATCCTCGAGCGATGGATGGCCTACCGTGCGCTGTTTCGAAGAGTGGCGCCGGGCGCCTTCACGTCCGCGAGTCCACGCGTGGAGAGCCCCGTGCTCGGGGCCTGAAAACCGGTTAGTGTTCCGTCCATGACGAATCCCAGTCCGACGCGATTCAAGGTCGGCCTCGTGCAGATGCGCATGACTGCCGACCCGGCGGCGAATCTCGCCACCGCGGCCGCGCAGGTGCAGGCGGCGGCGCAGCAGGGCGCCGCGCTGGTCTGCCTCCCCGAGCTGTTCCGCACGCTGTACATCGGCCAGCGCGAGGACCACGCGTTGTTCGACCTCGCCGAGCCGATTCCCGGCCCGAGCACGGAAGCGCTGGGAAGAGTCGCCCGCGACGCCAACGTCGTCATCATCGCGTCGCTGTTCGAACGGCGCGCCGCCGGTCTGTACCACAACACCGCCGTCACGATCGATGTGGATGGGAAGGTGAGGGGGATGTACCGCAAGATGCACATCCCCGACGATCCCGCCTATTACGAGAAGTTCTACTTCACGCCCGGCGACCTCGGTTTCCGCGCGTGTGATACGAGTGTCGGACCGATCGGGACGCTGGTGTGCTGGGATCAGTGGTACCCGGAGGGCGCACGGCTCACCGCGCTCCAGGGCGCGAACATCCTGTTCTACCCGACGGCGATCGGCTGGCATCCGGCCGAGAAGGCGCAGTACGGGGCGCAGCAGCTCGACGCCTGGAAGACGATCCAGCGCAGTCACGCGATCGCGAACGGCTGCTGGGTCGTCGCGGTGAACCGCGTGGGGCACGAGCGGCTCGAGCCGCAGGCCGCGGGGATCGAGTTCTGGGGCCATTCGTTCGTGTGCGATCCGTTCGGCGTCGTGGTGGCCGAGGCGGGCGAGCGGGACGAGCTGATCGTCGCGGAGGTGGATCTGACCCGGATCGAGGAAGTCCGCCGCAACTGGCCGTTCCTGCGCGACCGCCGCACGGATGCCTACGGCGGTATCGAGAGCAGGTTCTTGACCGATTAGCGGCCTTCGCATGCCCGCCGAATGGGAGCCGCACGCGGCGACCTGGATCGGCTGGCCGCACAACGCGAGCGACTGGCCGGGCAAGTTCCCACCGATTCCGTGGGTCTACGGCGAGATCGTCCGTCACCTCGCGCCGGGAGAGACCGTCCGGATCCTGCTCAACTCCGCCGCGCATGAGGCGGGCGCTCGTCGCATCCTCAAGAAGGC
Organism: Gemmatimonadales bacterium; assembly: GCA_030699545.1. Lineage (GTDB taxonomy): Bacteria > Gemmatimonadota > Gemmatimonadetes > Gemmatimonadales > GWC2-71-9 > 20CM-2-65-7. Next base: position 23,822 of record JAUYMC010000332.1, read on the forward strand.
CGGTGTAGATCCCGAGCAGATTGAGTTCCTGCGTTTCCCGACCAACCGTGGATGGACGCGCGACTTCGGCCCGATCTTCGTCCGCACCGCGTCGGGGCTGGCGATCGCCCGCTTCCGCTTCACCGCCTGGGCGAAATACCCCGACTGGAAGAAGGACGACGCGATTCCCCTTCGGGCCGCCAAGCGCTTCAAGCTGCGGACGATCGAGCCGAAGATCCGCGGGCGGCCCGTGGTGCTGGAAGGCGGCAGCATCGACGTCAACGGCCGAGGCACGCTGCTCACCACCGAGGAGTGCCTGCTCGATCCGGCTGTGCAGGTGCGCAATCCGGGAGCGTCCCGGGCGGACATCGAAGCGGCGATGCGCGAGGGTCTGGGAGTCACACAGGTCGTCTGGCTCGGCAAGGGCATCGCTGGAGACGACACCCACGGACACGTGGATGATCTCTGCCGGTTCGTGAATCCGACGACCGTGGTCTTGTGCCGGGAGAACGATCCGCGAGACGTCAACTACACAGCGCTCGCCGAGAACCGCGAGCGGCTGCAAGGCACCGGCCTCGAGGTGGTGGATCTGCCGATGCCGGCGCCGCTGTATTTCGCCGGCACCCGCCTTCCCGCGAGCTACGCCAACTTCTACATCGCGAACGCGGCCGTGCTGGTCCCGACCTTCAACGATCCGAGCGACCGCGTCGCACTCGGCATTCTCGCCGAGCTGATCACCGACCGCCCCGTCGTCGGCATCCACGCGGTGGATCTCGTGTGGGGGCTGGGGACGCTGCACTGCCTCACGCAACAGGAACCGGCGCTAGCGTAGCTGCCACACCTCGACGGTATTCCCCGCAAAGCTCGGCACCAGCAGCCGGTTGCGCTTGGCATCGTACCCGATGTCAGCCGGGGTCGGCACGCCCTTGATGAGCTTCGTGCCCTCGCCGCCCGCATAGCGATACACCGACGAGTCGGCCCAGCTCGATACCCAGACGGCGCCGTCGACCACCTCGACGCCATCGAACTGTCCGGCGCCGGTCCCGATCACGGCGGGGCCGGTGTCGCCGGGCTTCCACGAGAGCAGCGAGTTCCCGGCGAACGACACGACCACCAGGCGGTCGCCGTCGCGGTCCCAGGCGACCCCGTTGGGTCCGTTGAGCATATGGCCCTCGAGCGCCACGCTCACCTGCCGGTCGCGGGCGATCCGATAGATCCGGTCCGGACCGGGATGCTCGATTCCGCCCGCGCCGATGCGAATGCCGGTGTCGCTGATATAGAGCGCGCCGTCGGGCGCGGCCACGACGTCGTTGAGGAAGAGCGACCCCGGAATCCCGACCGTCCCGAGGGGTGCGCCGGTGCTCGCGTGAAACACGCGCACTTCGTCGATGTCCGCGACCCACAGCGTGTCGCCGACGAGCGCCATGCCTTTCGGCGCGTTCAACGTCACCCCGTTCTTGCCGCCCGCGATGAACTGATACTCCACCGACCCGTTCGCCATCATCCGGCTGATCGAGCCGTTGTTGTCCTTCTCGCCGGGATTGCCGTTGATGTTCGAGACGAGATAGACGTCCTGCGCCTCGTACCACTTCACCGACTCCGGCGTGCGGAACCCGCCCACGGTGCGCACGCGCGACGGCTCCCCGCCGCCGCGGTCGCAGGCAGTACCAGCGGCAACCAGCCCAGCACACAGCACGCTTCGGACGATCACTCTCATCGCTTTGGATCCTCCTCGGCCAGCGTTTGAATGTGGTTCAACACCCTCGTATGAATCGCTTCGACGATGTAGTGCCCTGCCAGCGACCAATACGCCTGGGGGAACATATCCACGAGGTACGCGGTCCGCCCTTCCAGCCGGGTCCGACCGTCCGGCAGCGCGATCAGTCTGAACTCGCCTCGCGTCGCTCGAAAGTAACCATCCAGGTGCGGCGGGTTGACTCCCCGATAGAGGCTCAGCTCATTCATCGGTCGCGCCTGCTCGGTGATGTCGAAGGCGAGCAGCCGACCTTCTTCCCAAGCTGTGATGGGCTCGACAAAGGCTCCTGTGGTAAAATCGCAGTAGCGGATGGCGCCGACGCCGGAACCTTCGATACGGGCACGCAGCGGCGCGGCGATACCGGCGCGGAAGAACAGCTCGGTCGGCGGTGGCAGATCGGGAAACGTCACAACGTGACGCCACACCACACTCGGAGTGGCGGCAATCTCCACGACTGTGATCACTTCTTGCGCGGGCGGCTGGCCCCGCGGCTCGACACCGACCAGCAGTGGGGCCAGAAGCGCCATACCCGCGCCCGCGACCGATTGCGTCGCCCGGTGCGCCATGATTCGCCCCAACACCGCCCCCGGCCACGCGACGAGCAGGGCGATCGGCAACGCCATCGCCGCGCAGATGACTCCCTCCAGTGCGAACACCACAATCGAGCCTCCCGCGATCAACACGCTTACGAGCGCGATCACGATCGATTCCCCGGACGCGCGGGTCCCGGTCCGATTGTAGATGTAGGCCGAGATATATCCGATCGTGAAGGGAAGACCGAGAAAAAGGCCCGTGGAGTAGCTGCGCCGAAGGTAGATACCGATGCCGACCGTGATGAGGGTGATTCCGAGTGCCGCCGCGACTCCGAGCAACGCGCTCTTCAGGCGGTCGTCGACAGCCGGCGGCGGGGCTTCGACGGGCCAGACCACCTTCGAGGCGGATGGCAAAATCGAGAGCGCTGCCATCAGGATCAGATTGACGACCGGCAGGAAGAACAGCAAAGCGAGCCACGGACTGCGGCCGGCGTCGGCCGCCCTCCGCGCCGTCATGCTGACGCCGATCCAAAGAAATGGCAGCGCGAACAGGAGCAGCGTCGGCGCGAGCCACGCCGGGCTATTGTCGAACAGTTCCTGCCGCGCGCTCCACAGCGGATTGAAGTAGTCGAACGGCGTCCATACCCGCCGCCCGAAGCGCCAAATCAGCGCGGCATCGACGGCATACTTGAACACCATCAGGCCCAGGCCGTGCCTGAAGTACCTGTTGCGATCGACCGGGTCCCGGAACCCGAACCAGATGCGCAGCCAGCGTGTGGGCATTTAGGCTCTTGCTTCTTCCATCTCCTTCTTCCTCGCCTCGGTCACTTTCGCCGCCACATCGGGCGGCGCGTCCTGGTACACATGGAACTTCATCCTGTACGTGCCGCGGCCGTGCGTGATGGAGTGCAGCGTGGTGGCGTAGCGATCGAGCTCCGCCTCCGGGACGAGCGCCTTCACTTTGGTGAGCCGGCCGTCCTTGTCGGTGCCGACGATATGCCCCCTCCGCGATGAGAGATCACCCATCACCGCGCCCTGATAGTCGTCGGGAGTCCAGACTTCCACGTCCATGATCGGCTCGAGCAGCACCGGCCGTGCCCCGGGACTCACGTTCCGGAAGGCCTGGATGCCCGCCATCTTGAACGACATCTCGTTTGAGTCCACGTCGTGGTAGGAGCCGTCGTACAGCTCCACTTTGAAGTCCACGACCGGATAGCCCGCGACCGGCCCCTTGTGGGCCGCCTCGACCACGCCGCGCTCGACTGCCGGGATGTACTGCCGCGGAATCACACCGCCGACGATCTCGTCCACGAACTGCACGCCGGTGCCGCGGGGCAGCGGCGCGATCCGGATCCAGCAGTCGCCGTACTGGCCGCGCCCGCCGGTCTGCTTCTTGTGTTTCCCCTGGCCTTCGGATTTGCCCCGGAATGTCTCGCGGTAGGCGACGCGCGGCTTGCCGGTCTGGGCATGCACGCCGTATTTGCGCGCCAGGCGGCCCACCACGATCTCGAGGTGCCGCTCCCCGAGCCCGCGAATCAGGGTCTGACCCAATTCGCCGTTGTATTCGTGATGGAACGTCGGATCCTCTTCGTGGAGCTTGTGCAAGCCTGTGGACAGCTTGTCTTCCTCCCCCCGCTGCTTCACTTCAACGGCGATCGTGATCACCGGCTCCGGGAAGGGGATCTTGGGGATGACGAGCCCCAGCTCTTTGGTGGACAGCGTGTCGTTGGTGTGCGTGTCGCGAAGCTTGGCCACCACGCCGATGTCCCCCGCGTGCAGCTCGGGAATCTCCGTGCGCTCCTTCCCCACCGCCACACAGAGGTGATTCAGCTTCTCGGCCACCTCACGAGGCGCGTTCCAGAGCTCCTGGCCGTTCTTCACCTTGCCGGAGAAAATCCGGAACAGCGTCACGTCCCCCACGTGGGGCTCGGAGATCGTCTTGAAGACTTGCGCCGCGATTGGTCCGGCATCGTCCGCCTTGAGTGAGACGCGATCGGCGCTGCCCCATTTCTGCGCTTCGACGGGCGGACGCTCGTGCGGCGCCGGGCACAGCTCGACGAGCTTGGTGAGAAGCGCGCGCGTGCCATACGTCAGCTCGGCGGCGCCACAGAACAGCGGGAACAGCTCGCCCTTCAGCATCCCCGCCTTCATGGCGGCGATCGCCTCGTCGCGTCCGATTTCCTCGCCCCCCAGGTAGCGCTCGAGCAACGTATCGTCGGTGGACGCGATGGTTTCGATCAGCTCCTGCGAGTACTTCGCGAACCGCTCTTCGTACTCCGGCGGTACATCCACTTCTTCGTACTCGCCGGCCTTCGTGCCCTTCTTGTACAGGTGCGCCTTCTTCGAGAAGAGATTGATGATCCCGTGGAATTCCGCGCCTTCCCCGACCGGAATCTCCACCGGGATCACCTTGGGCGTGAGGCGCTCTTTGATCTGGCCGAACACGCGCTCGAAGTCGGCGTGCTCCTTGTCCATCAGCGAGACGAAGAGCAGCCGCGGCAGGCTGCGCCGCTCGCAGTAGTCCCACACCTTCTCCGTCCCGACCTCGACGCCCGCGGTCCCGGAGAGCACGACGACGGCCGAGTCGGCGGCGAATACGCCTGCCAGGGCGTCGCCCGTGAAGTCGAGATATCCGGGGGTGTCGATCAGGTTGACCTTGGTCTCCATCCACTCGGCGACGGCGAGAGCCAGGTTGATGGAGTATTTGCGTTCGATTTCGTCTGCGGTGTAATCGGTGAGGGCGGTGCCATCCTTGATAGAGCCGTGACGCTTGCTCGTCCCAGCCACGAACGCGAGAGCGTCAACCAGGGAGGTCTTGCCGCTCGCGCCGTGGCCCACTACGGCCACGTTGCGGATCTCGGTTGTCGTATACACACGCATGAGTCACCTCCTGCGGGGGGAACAGGAATATGAGGAGGCGGCAAAACGGCGGCTAGGCTACCCCGCCGACACCCAGGGTCATCAGCGCCACGCCCACCGAACACGCGACAAAACGGGGCCGGAACCGAGCGGTCCCGACCCCGTCACCGAACCGGCGTTGCTTAGATGCCGATGCCGTCCATCTCCTGATCGGCGATCCGGTCGTGGTCCTGATGCGCCTCGCGGACGTGGGCCACCAGTCGGTGCAGGATCTGGATGCCGCGGAGGTTCAGAGCCAGCGCCGCCACCGGATCGCCGTCCGCGAGCGCCGCATCCGCGGCGTCGCGCAGCTCAGCGACGTGCGCGAGAATCGCGCGAATCCGCGGGGCCTCGCGGTCGCCGAGCCGCGTCTCGATCCGGGCCAGGACGTCATCGACTACCTCGCCGGTCCGCTCGGCGGCGTTGGGGAAGACCTCCACCACCGCGCACAGCACTTTCAGGAAGGAATCGCGGAGCAGCTGGCGCGCCAGCTCGCGATCGCCCGCCTCGAACGCGGCCCGCGCCTGCTCGCGCAGCGAGCGCGCGTCGGCGAGGCAGGCCTGCGCCTCGGGGTCGTCGCTCTGCCGCAACGCGGCGAACAGCCGGCGTACCCAGTCTTCGTGTCGCGTCTCTGTGGTGGTGACAACGTCGCGGGCGATGACTTCGCTCTGCTGGGCGAGGACCAGCTCCTCGCCGGTCAGGCCGGTCGGCTCGTCGGTGCCGCACGCGGCCGTCATCAGCAGTGCCGTGCCCGCGGCCATCAAGGTTCTGCGCATCGGGGATTCCCTCGAGTAGGCGTTCACTCGTTGGACGGTCCGCGCCGTCCTGTGTTAAGACTCGGGAGGGGGAGCACCGGTAACGGAGCCGGGACCTGTTGGCGCAACGTGAGTTACGGGTGCCAGCGTCAAGCCCGTGAGGCCCGCCGCCAGCATCACGCCTCCCGCCGCCACGAACGCTCCCGTCCCACTCCAGCCGTCGTACACCGCGCCGACGACCGGTGGTCCCGCCATTCGTCCGAGCGCGCCAATCGCCTGCGCCGCGCCGAGCACCGTCCCCTGCTCGCGCAGATCCGCGTACACCGATACCAGGCCCGTTGCCGCGGGCGCGAACAGGCTGTTGGCGAGCGCCAGCAGAAACGTCCAGAAATATAAACCTCCCGACGTCCCCACCAGCGGGACCACGCCGATCGCCACCGCCATCCCGAATGTCCCGGCGATGACCAGGGCGCGCTCGCCGGTCCGGCGCACGAGCTTGCCGAAGAGATAGCCCTGCACCACCGCCGCGGTGATGCCGATGATCGTGAACAGAATGCCGAGCTCCCGCTCCTGCCAGCCGAAGGCGACGCCGGCGTGGAGCGGCAGGGCGACGGTGTAGCCGGAAAAGGCGAACGTCACGAGCGCCCAGACGGCCATCAGGGGCCGCAGCAACGGACGCGCGACGGCCTCGCCGAGGTGGCCGAGGTCGAAGAGCGGCCGCGCGACGCGATGCTCGGCGCTCAGGGATTCCGACAGGATGAAGTACGCCGACACGAAGTTGGCGAGCGACAGGCCGACGGCGACGAGGCCCGGCGCCGCCGGCCCGCCCCAATGCGCCGCGAAGCCGCCGATCGCGGGGCCGATACTGAACCCAATGCCGAACGCGGCGCCGATGATGCCCATGCCCCGCGAGCGCTCGCTCGGCGACGTGATGTCGGCGATGTACGCCTGCGCGGCGGAGATGTTGCCGCCGGCAAAGCCGGACACGACGCGCGCGAGGAACAAGACCTCGTACGAGCCGGCAAACGCGAATAGGGTATAGCCTGCCGCGTTGATGAGCGTCGTCGCGAGAATAATGGGACGGCGGCCGATGCGGTCGGAGAGTTTGCCCAGCAGCGCCGTCGCCACGAACTGCATCAGCGAAAAGACGCCGAGGACCGCGCCATACCCGAGCCCCTCGGCGCCGAAGCGCTGCGCATAGTAGGGCAAGATCGGCAAGATGATGCCGAAGCCGATCAGGTCGACGAGAATCGTCAAGAAGATGACGCCCAGCCGGCCGCGCTTGGGATTCACGCGCGCGTTGCCTCAGCCGGTGGGGTTTCCAGCGTGACGCGCACGGCGGTCGCGCCGAGAATGAGCGCGCCCCCGGTCAGGGCGCCGATGCCGGGTACCTCGCCGTGCGCCAGCCAGGCCCAGATGGGGTTGAGCACGGGCTCGATCAGCAGAAACAGTCCCACCTCGAGTGCGCGCAGCCGCGGGATGGCGCGCGCCATGAAGACGTACGGAATGCCCAGCTGAAACACGCCCAAGAATACGACGACGCCCCAGTCCACGGGGCGGCCGGCGCTCAGCGGGTACGCCATGACCAGCGCGATCGCGCACGCCGTGAGGTTGCCGGACGCCGCCGCCGGAGCGATCGAGCCGCCGCGCGCCACGAGCCAGCGATACCCGATCACGGTGAGCGCCCACGTCAGCGCGCAGGTCGCGGCCAGCGCGTTGCCCAGCGCCGGATTCGGCGCGGTGCTGCTCGGAACCGCCGAATCGAGAAAGAACAACGCCAGGCCGACGCCCATCGCGGCCATCTGCGCGAGGTCGCGCCGCGTCGCGTGCTCCCCCAGCAGCCACGGCGCCAGCAGCAGAATAAAGAGCGGGTTTGTGGCCTGGAGAAAGATCGCATTCGCCGCGGTCGTCTGCTTGTTCGCCTGCACGTACAGCAGCGTGGTGGCGCCGTAGGCGAGCCCGACCAGCGCCGTGCGCCAGGTCCAGCCGCGCCGGGCCTCCGGAATGAGCGCCAGGATCGTGAAGAGCGCGATGCCCGCCCGCAGACCCGCGAGCTGCCAGGCGTCGAACCCACACCACTTGATGGCCGCGCCACCGGTCGAGAACAGCACCGCCGCCAGCACGATCTTGGACCGGGGAGTCATGGCGGTATATAGTAACCGGCGATGGAAGTTCAGGTCTTCGGCATCCGCAAGAGCGCCGACACGCGCGCCGCGCTCCGCTTTTTCGCCGAGCGCCGCATCACGGTGCATTTCGTGGATTGCAACGAGCGGGCGCCGGCGGTGGGTGAGCTGCGGCGCTTCGCGGAGAAGTTCGGCCTCCACAACCTCGTCGCTCCCGGCCGGCCGGTCGCCACACTCGAGCGGCTGAGCCTCGAGCCGCTGCTGTTACGGATGCCGCTGGTGCGTTATCGCCAGCAGCTGACGATCGGGGCCGCGCCGGAGGTGTGGGAGGGCTGGGTCGCCGCGGCGAAGACTAGCGGTACCCCGCGGCCTGGAGGCTGAACAGCTCCGCGTAGAGTCCGCCGCGCGCCACCAGCGCGTCGTGCGTGCCGTCATCCACCAGCTGGCCATCCTGCAGCACCAGGATGCGGTCGGCCATCCGCACCGTCGAGAAGCGATGCGAGATCAGCACCGCCATCCGGCCCTGCGTGAGCTCGGCGAAGCGCATGAACACTTCGTACTCGGCGCGGGCATCGAGCGCGGCGGTCGGCTCGTCCAGAATCAGCACCTGCGCGTCGCGCATGTAGGCGCGCCCCAACGCGACCTTCTGCCATTCGCCGCCCGACAGCTCGACCCCGCCCTCGAACCGCCGCCCCAGCATCTGATCGAAGCCCTTGGCCAGGCGCTCCGCCACGGCGTCGGCGCGCGACCGCTGCGCCGCCTCGCGGATCCGGACGTCGTCGGCGAGCGCCGTCACCTGGCTGATGCCGATGTTCTCCCGCAGCAGGAAGTCGTAGCGCACGAAATCCTGAAAAATGATCCCGATGTTCTCGCGCAGGCTGGCGAGGCCGTAGTCGCGCAGGTCGCGGCCGTCGAGCAGGATGCGGCCTTCGTCGGGGTCGTAGAGCCGCGCCAGCAGCTTCACCAGCGTCGTCTTGCCGGCGCCATTCTCGCCGACGAGTGCGACGCGCTCCAGCGGGCGTAGTGCGAACGTGAGCCCGCGCACCGCCCACCGCTCCGATCCGGGATAGCGAAAGCCCACGTCCTCGAACTGGAACCCCTCGCGGATCGGCCGGGGCACGGGGGCCGCGCCGGGGCGCGACACGACCTTGGGCTGTACATCGAAGAAGGTGAACAGGTCCCGCAGATACAGGCTCTGCTCGTAGATCTGCGAGAGCGCCAGCAGCACGCGCTGAATCAGATCACGGCTCTGACGAAACGATCCGGCCAGGAACGTCAACGTGCCGACCGAAAAGACGCCGAGTACGGTGCGGTAGATGATCACGGCGTAGGCGCCGTAGTAGCCGAGCGTCCCGATCGTCACGAGGAGCGTCGAGACGACGTTGCGTCGCACGGCCAGCCGCTTGTTCTGCTCGTAGAACTCCTGCGACAGCTTCGCGTACCGCCCGACGAGGAACGGTGACAGCCCGAACAGCTTCACTTCCTTCGCCGACTCGTCGGAGGCCCCCATGTAGCGCAGGTAGTCGAGCAGCCGCCGCTCCGGCGTCCATTGATAGAGGAGCGAATAGCCCAGCGAGGCGAAATGCGCCTCGCCGAGGAACGCCGGCAGCACGGCGACGGTGAGGAGGAGCAGCAGCCACGGCAACTGCAAGAGCAGCACCGCGGCGAGCGACGCGAGCGTGATCAAGTCCTGCGCCGTCGCGAGCAGCAGCGTGAACAGCCCGATGCGGCTGGCGGTCTGGCGGCGCGCGCGCTCCAGATGGTCGTACGTCTCCGCGTCCTCGAACTGGGCGAGGTCGAGTGTGGCGGCGTGCTCCATGAGCCGGACGCTGAGGCGATTGGCAAAGAGATCGCCGAGCAGGCTCTCGAGCAGCGACGACAGCCGTGCCAGCCCCTCGCCGGCCACGGCGATCCCGAGCTCGAGCGCGACCAGGCCCGCGAGGTGCCGCCAATCGGGCTGCGCGCCGGCGGCCATGCCCGCTCCCGCCGCGATGACGCCGTCGATGATGAGCTTGCCGACCCACAACACCGCCACCGGGATGAACGAACGGACGGCGCGCAGCGCCAGAATCGCGACGGTGTAGCCCCGGTGCGTCTGGAAGACCAGGCGAATGAGGGGCGGGACGTGCTGGAGCGCGGCGAGGCGCTCCCCCCACGACGGCGGCGGGTCGGTCCTCGGCGCGGGACGATGGCGGGCCATGGCAGTAAGTTAGCGGGTGCCACTCATGGACCGCCGAGCGTTCCTCGCCATCGGCGCCGCCGCCGCTCTCCATCCGCGACGGCCCGTCGGCCCGTTGGCCCGTCCCGCTGTCGTGTTTGTTTTTCTTCGCGGCGGCGCCGACGGTTTGTGTTTCGTGGTTCCTCTTGGCGACGCGCGATACTATCGCGCGCGCCCGCACTGCGACGTTCCCCCGCGCCACGTGATAGACCTCGACGGATTCTTCGGGCTGCATTCCGCTCTGGCGCCGCT
>JAUYMC010000344.1 GCA_030699545.1 Gemmatimonadales bacterium
ACGCTGGTGCAGCACGCGCCGTTCGGGATCTACAAGGCGACGCCCGAGGGCCAGTTCCTGACCGTGACCCCCGCGCTGGTCGAGATGCTCGGCTACGAGTCCGAGGCGGAGCTGCTGGCGGCGCACATGGACCGCGAGATCTTCGCCGACGACGGCGCGCGCGCGCGCTACGTCGCGCAGCTTGACGCGGAGCCCACCGGCGGCGCCATGGAATCGCAGGCGCTGTGGCGGCGCCGCGACGGGCGCACGATTGCCGTGCGTCTCTACGGCCGCACCGTCCGGCTCGACGACGAACGGATCGAATGTCACGAAGTCTTCGCCGAGGACGTCAGCCAGCGGCGCGGACTCGAAGAGCAGCTCCGCCAGGCGCAGAAGATGGAGGCCATCGGCCAGCTCACCGGCGGCATCGCTCACGATTTCAACAACCTGCTGACGATCATCCTGGCCAACGCCGAGCTGCTCGAGCGCGGCCCCGACCCGGTGAGCCTGCGGGACATCGTGTCCGCCGCCGTGAGCGGCCGGCTGATGGTGAATCAGCTGCTCGGGTTTGCGCGGCGGACCAGCCTGCAGCTCGAATCGGTCCACCTCGGGCAGGTGGTCACCGAGCTGTCCACCGTGCTGCGCCGCGTCCTCCCCGCCGATATCGAAATGCTCGTCCTCGCCGACGATGATCTGCCCGAAGTGTCGGTGGACGCCCATGCCGTCGAGCAGATCCTGCTCAATCTCGTGAACAACGCCCGCGACGCGATGCCCGACGGCGGCGTGCTGCGCCTCGAGACGAGCTGCACGTGGATCAGTACCCAGCAGCGGCAGGTGCTCGGGCCCAACGCCGCCAGCGAGTACGTCTGTCTCGCGATCGACGATACGGGGGCGGGGATGGATGAGGCGACGCGGGAGCGCGCGTTCGAGCCGTTCTTCACGACCAAACCGGTCGGGAAGGGAACGGGCCTTGGCCTCGCGACCGTCTATGGCCTGGTGAAGCAGCATGGCGGCTTCGTCGAGATCGACAGCGCTCCCGGCGCGGGCACGCGGCTGCGCGTGTACTTCCCGGTCGCGGACGAGGTATCCGGGCGCCGCGAATCGGGGGGGCATGTGGCGCTTCCCGAGGGGGTGGGGGGCAGCGAGACGATCCTCGTGGTCGAGGATCAGGCCCAGCTGCGCCGCGCCACCGTCTCGACGCTCGAGCGTGCGGGGTATCACGTGCTGACCGCCAATGACGGCGTCGAAGCGCTGCAACTGCTGCGGCATCATCCGGAGCCGATTCATCTGGTGTTCAGCGATCTCGTGATGGCGCGGCTCGGCGGCCGCGGGCTCTATCAGACCGACCGGGGCGACGGACGCGCGACGCCGTTCCTCTTTACGAGTGGATACGCCGGCGCGGGGCGCGGGGAGGAGCCGCTCGACCCCGCGCTGCCGTTCATTCCCAAGCCGTGGAACAGCGCCGCGCTCCTGGCGCGGGTGCGTCAGGTGCTGGACGAGGCGAGGCCCCAGGGCTAGCCGGTCTCGACTGGGGTGAAAATCGTGCCGTGAAGGGGTGGAGCTCCCGAGGCAGGACTCGAACCTGCGACCCGCCGGTTAACAGCCGGCTGCTCTACCAACTGAGCTACTCGGGAAGGGCCGGAAATATAGAGGAAGCGGGGCCGGGAATCCAAGGGCGGGCGTTATGGGGCATTGCCCGCCATTCCGAGGACGTCGTCCACGACCTCGAGGAGCTGCGTCGGGGTGAACGGTTTGGCGAGGCTGCGGGCGGCCCCGAGCATTTCGGCGTCCCGGCGCAAGTCGATGAGACCGGTCGAGTCACCGCCCGACATCGCGATGACCTTCAGCGCCGGAAACGTCTTGCGGACATGCAGCAGCGTGACGATGCCGTCCTGGCCTGGCATGAAGATATCGGTGATGAGCAGATCGGTTGGATTCTGCGCAAGGGCCGCCTCCGCCGCGGCGCCGTCGCTGACCAGTGTGACGTGATGCCCACGCGACTCGAGGGCCCGGCGGACGGTGTTGCGGATGTGCGCATCGTCGTCATTGACGAGAATTCGAGCCATCCTAGGTGCCCCAGTCCCGGGCGGCGCAGTCGGGGCAGAGGCCGTGGCTGAATTCGGCGTTCGTGTGGTCGCGCACATATGATTCGACCGCCTCCCATCTACCGTCCCCGTCGCGGATGCGTTTGCAGCTCGCGCAAATCGGGAGGATGCCCTTCAAGACCTTGATCTCGGCGACCGACGCTTGCAGCTCGCGGACCAGAGTGCGCTGGTTTTCCTCCGCGAGCTTGCGCTCGGTGATATCGAGCGACGTGCCTACGAGCCGGACGACCTGTCTTGCGGCGTTGACGACGGCGATCGCCCGGCTCTGGACGTGCCCCGTCGTCCCGTCTGGCCGCATGACCCGCCACTCGTACGTGACCGCCCCGCCGTCGCTGATGCATCGTGCGATCGCACCGTCGACTCGCGCGCGGTCGTCGGGATGGACGCGCGCGACGATCGCATCGTAGCTGGGGGGCGTAGCCGGCGGCAGTCCATAGATCCGATACAGCTCGGCCGACCACGTCACCCGGCTCGCTGGGATATCCCAGTCCCAGCTTCCGATGTGCGCGATCGCCTGGGCTTCAGTGAGCTTGTCCGTCAGGGCGCGCAGACGCTCCTCACCGTAGCGGGAGATCAAGGCCGTGGCGATCGCCATCGCCAGCACCAACAGCGTGCTCGTGCCGATCGCCCACGCGCCGAGCACGGACATCGCGATGGTCTGCACGGGATCGACGGGGACCGGCGCCGGCCGGAACGTCGCGGCGGCCATCCCGGTGTAATGCATCGCGGGGATCGCGAGACCCATGACGATCGCGCTCGCGACTTTGCGGCTGGTCCAGAGTTCGGCTCCGGCATGGCCGTAGTGAAAGGCCAACCACAGCGCCACGGCCGCGACGAGGACCGCGATGCCGATGGACGCGGCGACGAGGAGGTTGTTCCACCGCATCGCAGCCGCCAGTCGCATCGCGCTCATGCCGATGTAGTGCATCGCCGCGATACCGGAGCCCATGATGAGGCTCCCCGCCACGCCGCGGCCGATCGTCAAGCGCTCCCGGCTTGCGGTGTATAGCGCCACGCCGGACGCGACCACGGCCGCGAGCAGGGACAGTGCGACGGTCGGGACATGATAGAAAACGGGGACCGGCAGGTGGAACGCCAGCATGCCTGTGTAGTGCATGGACCAGATACCCAGTCCCATCGCGAGCGCGCCGCCGGCCAACCACAGGACCTGGAGCCGCCCGCGGGCGGCCGTCACGCGACTCGCCAGATCCAGCGCCGCCCCCGCCGCGAGGATGGCGATCAGCACCGACAGCGCCACGAGGGCAGGATCGTACCGGCCGGCGAGGAGCGTCACCGGGCGTCCAGAATGTCCCGCACCTTGCGCGCGAGCACGTCCGGCGTGAACGGCTTCTGCAGAAAGTTCAACCCCGGCGCGAGCAGGCCGTGGCGCACCACCGCTTCATCCGTGTACCCCGACATATAGAGCACGCGCAGCCCCGGGCGTTCCGCCATGAGCTGGCGGGCGAGCTGCACACCGCTTTCCCCCGGCATGACGACATCGGAAATCAGAAGGTGAATCTCCCCTGCATGCGCGCGGGCAACGGCGAGCGCGGCCGCGCTGTCCGCGGCCTCGAGCACCCGGTAGCCGAGCTTGGCGAGCAGCGCGCGGGCCAGCGGGCGCAGCATCTCATCGTCCTCGGCGAGCAGCAGGGTCTCGGTGCCGACGAGGGTGCCGGTCGTACCCACCGGCTCGCGGATCGCGTCGGCGGGCGCTTCCACGCGGGGGAGGTACACCTTGAACGTCGTGCCGTGATCGAGCTCCGAGTAGGCCCAGATGTAGCCGCCCGACTGCTTCACGATCCCATAGACCGTCGCGAGCCCCAAGCCCGTGCCCTTGCCTGGGGTTTTGGTGGTGAAGAAGGGCTCGAACAGGCGCGCCTTGGTCACGGCGTCCATCCCGGTGCCGGTATCGCTCACCGCCAGCATGATGTAGCGGCCGGGAACGACGGGCCGGTGGGCGTCGGCGTATGCGTCGCCCAGGTCCGCATTCGCCGTCTCGATCGTCAGCTTGCCTCCCGCCGGCATCGCGTCGCGCGCATTGACGGCCAGATTCACGATGACCTGCTCCAGCTGGCCCGCATCGGCCCTGACGTTCCCCAAATCGGGCGCGAGGCGCGCCTGGAGCGCGACGTCCGCGCCGATGAGGGGGGTGAGCATCTTCTCCAGGTTTTTGACGACGTCGTTGACGTTGAGCACGATCGGCTGCAACACCTGTTGGCGGCTGAAGGCCAGCAGCTGGCGCGTGAGCCCCGCGGCTCGCGTGGCGGCGGTCCGGATCTCGTTGAGATCGTCGTGGGCGGGGCCGCCGGGGGGCAGCTCCTCGGCGAGCAAGTCGGCGTACCCGAAGATTGCCGTCAGCAGATTGTTGAAGTCATGCGCCACGCCGCCGGCCAGACGCCCCACCGACTCGAGCCGCTGGCTCTGGCGCAGCGTGACCTCCGCGCGATCGCGGTCGATCGCGGTGCCGAGGATATGGGCTACGGCCTGGAGAAAATGAATGTCGTCCTGGGTGAAGGTCCGCGGCCGATCGGAATAGGCGCCCAAGACACCGAAGGCTCGCTGCTGACTGGGGATCACCACGGTCGCGCCGCTTACGACGCCGTGATCGAGCAGGAGCGCAGGGGCGTGAAAACGCGTCTCGGCGTGGAGATCCTCAACAATGACGGCGTTCCTTTGCTGGAGCGTGTATCCAGCCTGCGACTCCGGTCCTACGCCCACGGTCGCCTGCCCGACGCAGCCCGCGTGCCAGCCGACGCCCGCGCGGAGCAGCAGAGATTCGCCGTCTTGCGCCAGCTCGAGCACCTTCGCGTACGGCACGTCCAGGGTCTGGCTCACGAGGGCGACCGCCGCGTCGAACAGACTCAGGAGGTCGGAAGTCTCGATCGCGCGCCGGCCAAGCTCTGCGACCGTCGCTTGTTGGCGCTCCCGGGCCCTGAGTGCGTGCTCGGCTTTCTTCCGCTCGGTCACGTCGAGCGCGGAGACGATCCGGGTCGGGCGGCCGTGGAGCTCGACGTCGTGCGACGTAATTTCCACGTCGATGATCGTGCCGTCCTTCTTTTGATGGCGCCACGATCCGGACTGGCCTAGGCCGCCGGGCAACCGCTCGAGGTGCTCGCGCAACGCCGGCAGGTCGGCGTCAGGGCGGATCGCCTCGATGGTCATGGCGAGAAATTCCTCGCGCGAGTAGCCGTACTGGAGGATGGCCGCCTCGTTGACATCCAGAAACCGCAACGTCTCCCGGTCGAAAACCCACAGCGGATGCGGATGCCGGTGGAACAGGAGCCGGTAGCGCTCTTCGCCGGCGCGGCGCTCGCGACGCACGACTGCATCGCGCAACTCGCGCTCAATCGCGGGCACGAGTCGTTTGAGGTTGCCCTTGGTGACGTAGTCCTGCGCCCCGGCCCGCATCGCCTCCACGGCGACGTCTTCGCCGATCGTCCCCGAGACGAAAATGAACGGCGTATCCTGATCGCGCTCGCGCAGCAGCTTGAGTGCGTCGGTACCGGTGAATTGCGGCATGTTGAAGTCGCTGACGATAACGTCCCAGGCTTCGCGGTCGAGCGCGGCGCGCACGGCCGCGGCGTTGTCCACGCGCTCGTACCGCGGCGCGTAGCCCGCGCGCTTGAGATCGTGGACGATCAGCAGCGCGTCGTCCTCGGAGTCCTCGATGATGAGGAGCCGCAGCTTGGCGTTCACATCAGGGGCTCCGCGGTGTCGGCGGGACCCGGTTCATCAACAACCAGTAGAGGCCGAGTTGCTGCGCCGCTTTGGTGAATTCCACGAAGTCCACCGGTTTGCGCACGTAGCTGTTGGCGCCCAGGCTGTACCCATCGATGACGTCGCGCTCTTCGTCGGAGGAGGTGAGGATCACCACCGGCAAGAGCCGGGTGCGCTCGTCGGCCCGGATTCGCTGCAGCACCTCCATGCCGTTGACCTTGGGCAGCTTGAGGTCGAGCAGGACGACCGCCGGGAGCTCCTCGAGCGCGGGGCGGTCCTTCGTGCCGAAGAGGCATTCGAGGGCTTGCACGCCGTCCTGCGCCACGATGACGTCGTTCGTGATGTTGTGACTCTGGAGCGCCCGCATGGTCAACGCGACGTCGTCGGGGTTGTCTTCCACAAGCATGATCTTTCCCGGGTTCACAGGAGCCTCCGGCCCGCGGTGCGGGTCATCACAACGTGAAGGAGAACGTCGCGCCTCGATCGACGGCGCCTTCGGCCCAGATCCGGCCGCCGTGCCGGCTGATGATGCGTCGGACCGTGGCGAGGCCCACGCCCGTACCTTCGAATTCGGCTGCCGAGTGCAACCGTTGGAACACGCCGAACAGCTTGTCGGCGTACTGCATGTCGAAGCCGGCGCCGTTGTCGCGGACCACGAACACCCGGTCCCCGTTTGCTTCCACGGTCGTGAATTCGACCTGCGGGTGTGACTGCTTGCCGGTGTACTTCCAGCTGTTGCGCAGGAGATTTTCGAGCGCCACGCGCAGCAGGCGGGAATCGCCGCGCGCCTCGAGGCCCGGGGCGATCGCACACTCCACCGGGCGTTCCGGGGTCGTCCGTTGGAGCTCGGCCACGATGTCCTGCGCCATGCCGCTCAGGTCCACCCGTTCAGCACGCATCTCCGCCCGCGTGACGCGGGCGAGTTTCAACAGGTCGTCAATCAACGTACCCATCCGCTGGCTGGCGGCACGGACCCGCCGCAGCGAATCCTGTCCCGCCTCGTCCAGCTGCGCCCGGTAGTCTTCCAGCAGGACCTGGCTGAACCCGTCGATGCTGCGGAGCGGTGCACGCAAGTCGTGCGACACCGAGTAGGCGAACGCGTCCAGCTCGGCGTTCGCCGCCAGGAGCTTCGCCGCGTTGCGGCGCAGTTCCTCGTTGCGCTCCTCGAGCTCGTGGGTTCGCTCGCCGACCCGCTGCTCGAGCTCCGTGGCGTAGCGTTGCAGCTCGTATTGCTGCGCCTCGATACGGCCGAGCATCTGGTTAAAGGCGTCAGTCAGCGCGCCCAATTCGTCCTCGCCGAGCTTCGGCGCCCGCGCGGAGTAGTCCTGTTGCGTGGAAACGGCCCTGGCGGTTTCCGCCAGCGCGAGAATGGGTTGCGAAATCCACCCCTGCAGGAGACCGGCGAGGACGTAGGCCGCCAGCAAAGCGACCGCCGTGACGACCGCGCCGATCGCGGCCGAGAGCCAGAGGGCGCGGGACACCGCTTTCGTGTCGGACTTCAGGTACAACGTGCCCAGCCGGGGATTCCCCATCTCCGCAACCGGTTCCAGTCCGATGACGTGCCCCAGCTCGAAGCGGTATCCGTCCCGCTCCGGCGCGGCCGGCAGGGCGTCGCCGGGCAGGTCCAGCGGATAGCGCGCGAACAACCGCCCGTCCCGGTCGTACAGGCCCGCCGCCACGACATGGGGCTCGGCCCGCAGGGCGGAAAGGATTTCTGTCGCATCCGCCTCGTCGGCGAATGCCAACGAGGCGGTGCTGTTCGCTGCGATGACGCGTCCCAAAGTGGACAGGTTCTTCAATGTCGTTTGCCGAAACGTCACGACTTGGTACGTTACGAACGCGGCGGACGTCACCAGCAGCACCAGACCGCTGATCAGGAGCAGCATCGCGGTCAGCTTCCGCTTGATCGGCCAGTCGCGGAGCGGCATCTCAGCGCTTCGACGATCTGACGATCTCGGCCACGCGCAGCAGCTTCGAGCTGATCGTCAGGTTGGCGGCCTGCGCTGCGTCGAGGTTGATGCGCAGTCGGATGCGGCCCTTGTCGGTCACGAGCTGTATCATCCCGCCACGTCGCGCAAAGTCATCGGTGTCGCTCACCGTGAGAATGGGCCGGTTGCGGAGACCTGTGACGATCTCCCCGATCTGATCGCGCTCCGACCGGCTGATGAACAGAATCTCACATCCGTCGATGTCCCTCCACTGGCGATAGCGACGGACCTCAAACGGCCGCGCCCCGAGGCGCTCGCCCCGCAGCGTCGCATCGAGGATGGCGCCGAACGGGTCGTCGCCCAGAATCCCGATGACGACGGCTCGACGCGCCTCTGCGTCGGCTGGCGCGTGCCACTCGACGAACTGCGCGAAATTAAACAGAAACACGGCTTTCACCTGGTACTCGGGGGCCCGCGAGCCTTGAACGAGTGCCAGCGCGGACGTCAGGACGGCGATCGCTTTCAGAAACGCCATTGCGCCATCCCGTACACGCCGCGTTCGATCTCCCGGCGGGCCGTCGGCGTGCCAAACTCCGCGTGGCGCTCGTGCAGCAGATTCTGGCCGACGATCGACAGGTCCAGGGCGGCCGTCGGCTGCCACGTGAGCCGGACATCCAGTTCCGCGTACGCCGGAAGCTGCTGATTGGCGATCTCGGCGATGTAGCGGAACCCCGCGTCCAGTCTCACGCGACTCGGCAGGTCCAGGGACGATCGCACCGACAGCTGGCGATCGGGACTGCGGGACTCTGTAGCCCCCCGGGACGTGTCCGTGCTGCCGGGGTTGGGCCAAATGTGGACGCGCAGCTCCGTGTACCCCGCGCGGACCCGCCAGCGCTCCGTGACACGATAGTCCGCGGTCAGCTCCGCGCCATAGGATTCTCCATCCTGCCCGTTGCCGATAACGAGAGGAGAGGCCGCCGGCGGATTGGCTTGTTCCAAACTGCGGAGCCCGTGGTAGCGGCTGTAGAACGTCGCCACGGACAGGCGCATAGCGCCCTGCTGATGGCGGTACCCCAGTTCGTACGCCTCGACGTTCTCGGACTGGAAGTCGGGGCCGCCGGCGAGGAAGTAAGGCGGTTGGCCGGGGGCAAAGAGTTCTCGGTCGATGCGCGACGGCGTTCGCACCGCCCGCGACATGGCGGTCCACAGCGTGCCCGACGCACCCAGCGTCCAGTTCACGCGGCCGCTCGGCTGGATCTCGAATCCGGTGTAGTCGTTGTGCTCGATCTTCGTGCCGACCGCGACGTGGAGTCGCTCGGCAACCACGGCGATCTCGTCCTGGACGAACGCGGTGAACCACTGGCGCGCGACGTGGGGCGGGAGGAAGGCCAGCGCCGCGGTGTTCATGACGCGATCATTGATGAGCCGGTACCCGACGCCCCACACCACGTCGTGCCGAGTGCCCAGCGCGGCGTGATGTTGCAGGTCGACGTCGTAGATATCGAGGTCCTCGGCGAACGTGCCCGGAATATTTCGGTGGCTGCGGTCGTAATACACCTGCGCCGCGACATCGGAATTTTCCGAGATCGTGCGCGTCCATTTCGCCACAACGTTCCCGCCGCTCACGACGATGTCGCCGCC
>JAUYMC010000346.1 GCA_030699545.1 Gemmatimonadales bacterium
CCCTTGCTGAGCACGGCGACCCGGTCGGCCACGGCCAGCGCCACCCGCACGTTCTGCTCGACAAGCAGGATCGTGAGCCCCTCGCCCCGGAGGCGCTGGAGCAGCTGGCCGAGCGCCCGGACGAGCAGCGGCGCCAGGCCCTGCGACGGCTCGTCGAGGAGGAGGAGCTCGGGCTCGCCGGCGAGCGCGCGCGCCACCGCCAGCATCTGCTGCTCGCCGCCGGAGAGGCTGCGGCCCTTCTGGCGCAGACGCTCGCGCAGGGCAGGGAAGGAGTCGAAGATGCGATCGAGCGGCCAGCGCGTGGCGCCCGTGACCCGCGTGGCCAGGCGGAGGTTCTCGGCCACCGTCAGCTCGGGAAAGATCTGCCGCCCCTCGGGGACGTAGCCGATGCCCAGGCGGAACATCCGGTGCGGCGGCTCGCCGGTGACGTCGCGGCCGTCGAAGCGGACGCGTCCCCGGCGTGGCGGCGTGAGCCCCATCACCGAGCGCAGCGTCGTCGTCTTGCCGGCTCCGTTGCGCCCGATCACCACGGTCACGGCCCCGCGGGGCACGCCGAGCGACACGCCGCGGAGCACGTGGCTCTTGCCGTAATAGGTGTCGACGCCGTCGAGCTCCAGCAGCATCAGTCCATGTCTCCGAGATAGGCCTGCTGCACCTCGACGTTGCGCCGGATCTCCGCCGGGCTCCCCTCGGCGATCAGCCGGCCGAAGTGCAGGACGCTGATCCGGTCGGCCACGTTGAAGACCACGTCCATGTCGTGCTCGACGAGCAGGATCGTGAGCCGCCGCTCGCGCGAGATCCGCTGCACGAGGGCGGCGGTGGCCGCCGTCTCCTCGACGCCCAGCCCCTGGGTCGGCTCGTCGAGGAGCAGCAGGTCCGGCTCCTGGGCCAGGGCCATGGCGATCTCCAGCAGGCGCTGGTCGCCGTGGGGCAGGGTGCTCGCCGGCACGGCCGCCCGGTCCTCGAGGTTCACGAAGCCCAGGGCCTCGCGGGCGCCCGCCTCGGTGCGGGCCAGCAGCGCCCGGCCGCCGAGGAGGCGGGTGTTGCCCCCGCGCTTGGCCTGGATCGCGATCCGCACGTTCTCCAGCACGCTCAGCTCCGGGAAAAGGCTCGTGATCTGGAAGGTGCGCGACATCCCGCGCCGGCAGCGCGCCGCCGCCGAGAGCCCGCTGACGTCCTCGTCCTTGAGCAGCACCTGCCCCGCCGTGGGCCGCACGACGCCCGAGAGCAGGTGGAAGAACGTGGTCTTGCCGGCCCCGTTCGGGCCGATGATCGCCCGCAACTCGCCGCGCTCGACGACCAGGCTCACGTCCGCGACGGCGCGCAGGGCACCGAAGGCGCGGTCGAGCCGCCGGGTCTCGAGGATGGGCGGCATCAGGCCGCGAACCGCCGGCGGGCCGCGCCCACGATCCCTCCGGGCAGAAAGATCACCATCAGGACGAAGATCGCCCCGGTGAAGAGCATCCAGTGCTCGGTGTAGCTCGAGAGCACCTCCTGGACGAGCACGAAGACCATGGCGCCGATCGCCGGACCCACGAGCGTTCCGATGCCGCCGATGATCACCATCATCAGCGCCTGGCCGGAGAGCAGCCAGAACATGGCTTCGGGAGAGGCGAACCCGCGAAACGGGGCGGAGAGCGCGCCGGCCAGGCCGGCCAGGGCCGCGGCGATCACGAAGACGATCACCTTGAACCGGCGCGGGTCCTGGCCAAGCGTCGCGAACTTGCGCTCGTTCTCCCGGATGGCCTGGAGCGCGCGCCCGAACGGCGAGCGGACGAGGGCGCGACACAACACGAAGGCCACCAGGAAGCTCACCAGGATGAGGAAGTAGAAGGCGCGGGGCTCCACGAGGCTCGGCCCGCCCCACCAGAGGGCCGTCTTGGGAACGCCCGCGATCCCGTCGGAGCCTCCGGTGAGCGCGCGCCACTTGTAGGCGAGCGTGTAGAGGAGCTGGGCGAAGGCGAGCGTGAGCATCGCGAAGTAGATCCCCGTCGCCCGCGTGGAGATGTAGCCGACGGGCCACGCCACGAGCCCGGCCCCGAGCGCGCCGCCGAGCAGCGCGATCGGGATCGGGACCTCGAAGTGGATCAGCAGCAGCGCGCTGCCGTAGGCCCCGAGACCGAAGTACGCGGCGTGGCCGAAGGACACCATGCCCGTGTAGCCCATGATGAGGTCGAGGGAGAGCGCGAAGAGCGAGAAGATCAGGAGGTCGGTCAGGAGCGAGAGCTGGTGGCGGGCCAGCCCCCAGGGCAGGACCGCGAGCACCACGAGCGTCGCGACCGGCCCCCAGCGGCGCAGCGGAGCCACCTACTCCTCCTCGCCGAAGAGGCCCCAGGGCCGGAAGATCAGGACCAGCCCCATGACGAGGTACATGATCGCCATCGCCGCCTCGGAGAAGTAGAACCCGCCCCATGTCTGGGCTATCCCGACGATGAGGCTGCCGGCCATCGAGCCCACGATGCTGCCGAGGCCGCCGATGACGACGACGACGAAGGCGTCGACGATCACCCCGATGCCCATGCCGAGGTACGCGGTCGTCATCGGCGCCGCCGCCACGCCCCCGACGGCCGCGAGCGCACAGGCGGCGGCGAAGACCCCCGTGCGCACGCGCGCCACGTCCGTCCCGAGGCACGCCGCCATCTCGTCGTTCTGGGCGGCGGCGCGGATGACGAGCCCGACGCGCGTCCGCTGGAGGAAGAACCACAGGGCCACCCCCGTCACCATCCCGAGCACGACGAGGAAGAGCCGGTAGCGCGGGTAGACGGCGCCCAGGATCGTGACGGCGCCCTCGAGCCCCGCCGGCGGATCCACCGGCAGGGCGGACGGGCCCCAGACCACTCGCACCAGCTCCTCGAGGACGAGGGCGAGCCCGAAGGTCAGCAGGAGCTGGTAGATCGGGGGCCGGCGGTAGATGTAGCGGAGGGTCGTGCGCTCAAGCAACCCGCCAAGGAGGCCGGTGGCCACCGGCGCCAGGACCAGCGAGAGCCAGAAGCTCCCGGAGCGCGCGACGACCGTGAACCCGAGGTACGCCCCCAGCATGTAGAACACGCCGTGGGCGAAGTTCATGACGCGGAGGACCCCGAAGACGAGCGACAGCCCCACCGCGACCAGGAAGAGGAGCGCGGACTGGGCGATCGCGTTGAGGATCAGGTCGACGACGAGCGCGAGCGACACCGCTCCCGCCTACGCGAACTCCTCGGACCGGCACTTCGGCGTGACCTTGTCGCCGGGGTAGGTGGCGATGACCTTGGGCACGAGATGCGGGTACTTCGGGTCCTTCACCGCCTCGGCCACGAAGCCGGGCTGCACGGCCTGGTGGTCGCACTTGCGCATGAAGAACTTGCCCTCGAGCCCATCGTAGCTCGAGTCCTCCCAGGCCTCGATGACCTTCTCGACGTCATCCGCCGTCCCCGCCTTCTGGATCACTTGAGCCAGCCACTCGACGCCCTCATACGTCTCGCCGTCGAACATGTCGGGGTAGACCCCGTGCATCGCGTGGAAGCGCTTGACGAAGTCGCGGTTCCTCGGATTGTCGAGGGTGAAGGGGTAGCGCGAGCCGCCGATGGTGCCTTCCATGGCGTCGCCCACGGCCTTCATGTTCTCCATCTCGAGGATCTCCATGATGAAGCGCGTCTCCTTGGTGAGCCCGAACTGCGCCGCCTGCTTGAACAGGATCGTGGCGTCCTGGCCGGGCACGACGATGAAGCAGCCGTCGGGCTTGGCCTGCTTGACCTTCGCGATGTAGCTGGCGAAGTCCTTGGTCCCGAGCGGCATGAAGTCGGTGCCGACGATCTCCTTGCCCATCGCCTTGATGTCCTTCGCGAAGGCGCCGACGCTGTTGCGCCCCCAGGCGTAGTCGCTGCCCAGGCCGAAGAACTTCTTCATGGGCGATTCCTGGAGGTAGAGGGTCACGGCCCGCGTCCCCATGGGCCCGCTGGTGTTGACCCGGAAGAAGTAGCGGTTGAAGTTCGTGGTCGTGAGCGAGCCCACCCCGTTGATCGTGGACATGAAGATGACCTTCCACTCGGGGCACTTGGCAGAGATGGCGAGGGCCTCGGAGGAGAGCACCACCCCCGTGAGGAACTTCACGCCGTTCTTCTCCACGAGCTTCTGGGCCTTCCGGACGGC
>JAUYMC010000348.1 GCA_030699545.1 Gemmatimonadales bacterium
CGGAGCGGATCCACCAGATGGGGCTTGCGGAGGTCAAGCGTATTCGCGGGCAGATGGACAGCGTGATCGCGGCGTCGGGCTTTGGCGGCTCCTTCGCCGAATTCGTGCAGTTTTTGCGCACCGATCCGCGCTTTTACTTTACCCACGCGGAAGATCTGCTGCGGGCGTCCCGCGACATCGCCAAGCGCGTGGACCCCGAGCTGGTGCGGCTGTTCGGCACGCTCCCGCGGACGCCCTACGGCGTTTCCCCCATTCCGGCATACGCCGAGCGCTCGCAAACGACCGCGTACTATCAACCGGGCAGCCTGCGCGCCGGCCGGCCCGGTACGTATTTCGTCAACACCTATAACCTGCCGGCCCGCCCGCGCTGGGAGATGGAAGCGCTCACGCTGCACGAGGCCGTCCCCGGCCATCATCTCCAGATCGCCCTCGCACAGGAGCTGGGGGATGTGCCGGAGTTCCGCCGCTACGGCGGGTACACCGCCTTCGTCGAGGGCTGGGCGCTCTACAGCGAGAGCCTGGGCGGCGAGATGGGCCTCTATGGCGACCCGTACAGCAAGTTTGGCCAGCTGACCTATGAGATGTGGCGGGCGATCCGGCTGGTGCTCGACACCGGGATTCACACGATGGGGTGGACCCGCGAGCAGGCGATCGACTATTTCAAGGCCAATGCCGCGAAGACCGAGCACGATATCACCGTGGAGGTCGACCGCTACATCGTGTGGCCCGGCCAGGCGTTGGCGTACAAGATCGGCGAGCTGAAGATCAAGGACCTGCGCGCCTACGCGTCGAGCACGCTCGGCGCGCGCTTCGACGTGCGCACGTTCCACGACCAGGTGTTGGGCGCGGGCGCGATCCCCCTGGATGTGCTCGAGCGGCGCGTGCGCGCGTGGGTGGCGGGAGTGCAGGCGCGGTGAGCCTCGACGCCATCTGATTGCAGGCGGATTGACCCTGGCGCCGTACTCTGCGGGCGCATGGTTACCATCTGTACCGTCTTGCAGCCGCCCGAGCGCCCGCGCATCGATGCCGCGGGCGATGGCTGTTTCGCCACGCTGCACGCCGAGTCGCTGCGCGAGGCGCTGACCGTCGCCCGCCGCCGCCCGGTGGACGCCGTCGTGATTTCGGTGCATCGCTGTCGCGGCGAAACGCTTCCGGCGGTCGCGCGGCTGGTGCGGGAATTTCCCGCCATCCCCGCCGTCGCCCTCGTCTCACACTACGATCGCGAAGCGACCGAGACGCTGCTGCGTCTGGGCGCAAGCGGCGTCCGCTCGGCGGTGGACTGCACGGCGCCCGACGGCTGGCGCCGGCTGCGCGAGCTAGTTGGCCATCCCGCCTCACCGGTGGCGTCGCGCATTCTCGCGCGCCTGTCCCCTGCCCTTGCCGACGCGTCGCCCGAATCGCGCCTGTTCTTCGAAGCCATCGCACGCCTGGCGCCGGCCCTCAGCACCGTGCGCGCCCTCGCCCGCCACCTGCGCGTGCGCCCGAGTACGCTGATGTCGCGCTTTCATCGCGCCGCGATCCCGTCGCCCAAGGCGTATCTCGCCGGCATGCGGCTGCTGCATGCGTCCTATCTGTTTCTGAACCCCGGACTCTCGGTCTCCGACGTCGCCTACCGGATGGACTACTCGTCGCCGCAAAGCCTCGGGCGCCATCTGCGGGCGGTGCTGGGAGTGACCGCCGGGGAGTTTCGCCGCCGCTTTCCATTCGACGTCGCGCTGGCGCGCTACGTCGATTTGCTCGTCACACCGTACCGGGAGCCGCTGCGTGCGTTCCACGCGTTCAACGCGGGGCTGTGGGACCAAGGACCCAACGCCGCAGCGGTCTCCCCGGTCTCCCGCGCGGGGTGACTAGTCCGCCGCCGGACGCACCGCATGATCCGCGGTCTGCTGGTCGCGGCGCAGCATCGAGAAGCGCGCGATGCCCCCCCGGAGCCGCTCCGCGAGCTGCGCCAGCTGCTGGGAGGTCGCGGTCAGCTCCCCCATCGCCGTGATCTGGGTTTCGGTGGCCGCGGCCGCGCCGTTGGCGCTTTCCGAGGACGCTGTCGAGATACTGGCGACTTGCTGTAACGATTGTGCCAACTCGGCCAGCCGCTTCGCCTGGCTGCGCGACACCTCGGCCGTGGCGTTCACGAGGTCGCCCATCAGCTGGACGCCCTGATGCAGCTCCTGGAGCGCGCCGTCGGCCTCGGCGGCGACGGCGCCGATGTCCCGGACCTTCGATTCCCCCGACTGCATCGCCCGCGCCGCCGCCTCGATGCCGGTGCGCAGATCGCTCACCAGCTCGGCGACTTCCCGCGCCGACTTCCCCGCCTCGGCCGCGAGCGCGCGCACTTCGTCGGCGACGACGGCGAAGCCTTCGCCATGCTCTTCGGCGCGGGCCGCCTCGATCGCGGCGTTGAGCGCGAGCAGGTGCGTCTGCCGCGCGATGCGCGCGATCGTTTGCGCGAACACGCCGATGCGCTCCGACATCCCCGACAGCCCGGCCACGGTTGAGGCGGTGGCGCGGACTTCTTCGCCTACGGCGCGCAGCGTGGAGCTGGCGCGCGCGACGCGCTCGCGTCCGCGCTCCGCCGCGGCCACGAGCCGCGACGCGTCCACCTGCATCAGCTCGGCGCGCACCCGCAGCGACTCCGCCTGGTCGGCGGCCTTGGCGCTTTCGCCGCGCGCGCCGTCGGCGAGGCCGCGCTGCTGCACGAGGTCGGTCGCGAGTCCCTGCGACGTTTCAGTGATCGCTTCGGTCGTGGCGTGCAGCTGCTGCGCGGCGGCGGCCAGCTCCTCGGCGAACGCGGCGACTTCATCGGCCTCGCGCTGGACGGACGAGATGGTCGTCCCGATCTCCTCGAGCATCCGGTTAAAGCTTTTTTCGAGAAAGCCCAGTTCGTCGGCTTCCGCCGCCGCCGCGCGCACGGCGAGGAATCCCTGCTCTGCTTCGCCCATCACGCTCCGCGCGCGCCGGATGCGCGCGATCAAAGTCGCGGGGATCCGCTTGAGCGACATCGCGACGGCGATGAATACGCCTGTCTCGAGCAGCGCGATGGCGTCGAGCCCGGGCGTGCCGGGGTACAGCGCGCCGTGCAGCCAGCTCGCCCCGATGTACGCCAGGGACGCGACCAGTACCAGAAAGTCGCCGACCGCCTGGCCCTGGTCGAACGCATAGGGCAGGACCGCGATGAAGAGCGCCGCGACCGCGCCGCCATGCCCGAACCACACGACCAGCACGCTGACGAGGGCCACGTCGAGCAGCGCGAGCATATAGATGAACCACCAGCGGTACCAGCCGCGCTCGTTGATGATGCCGACGAGGGCATTGAGAATCGCGCCCCCTCCGGCCACGAGGACGATCGTTCCCATCCGCGTCGCGATCAGACCGCCGACGTTGCCGACCATGCCGACAGCAAACAGCGCCCCGGCGATCGCCCAGCGGCGCCGGTGGCTGCGCTCGAACGTCTCGAGGTCCTTGAGCCGCTGCTCGAGACCGGTGGCATCATCCTCCCAGCCACGCACTCGGGCGGCAAAGGATTGACGGATCATGACAGGCCGAGGTCGCTGGCGCACAACATGGCTTCAACGTGGTAGCCGGCGCGCTCGATCGCGTCGCGGCCGCCTTCCTGACGGTCCACGACGGCCAGGACGCCGAGGACGTGCCCGCCTTCGTGTTCGACGGCGCTGATCGCCGCGCGCGCGGACTCCCCGGTGGTGATGACGTCTTCGATCACCACGACCGGCATGCCCGACGCGAAGCACCCTTCGATGCGCTTCCCGGTGCCGTGCTCCTTGGGCTGCTTGCGGACGGTGAAGGCGTCGAGCGGGAGGCCGCGGCGGCGGGCGGTGAGGGCGAGGGCGTAGGCCACGGGATCGGCGCCGAGCGTGAGGCCGCCGACGGCGTGGGGCGACCAGCCGCGGGCGGCGAGGCGATCGAGGCCGAGGCCGCCGATGACGGTGAGCCCATCGCCCGACATCGTTGTGCGGCGGGCATCGACATAGAAGGAGGAGCGGCGGCCCGAGGCGAGCACGAATTCCCCGCGCTGTACGGAGCGGGCGAGCAACAGGTCGCGGAGCGTATTCCTTAGGTAGTAGTAATCGCTACTACTCTTCACTGACGCTTGCCGACGAGCTGCTTCAGCGTCCCCAGCAGCCCCCGCTTGGGCGGCGGCTGGGTGAGCCCGGCCTCCAGCTCTGCGACGAACGCGGTGACCGTCGGCTGCCGGTCTGCGGGGTGCCGGGCGAGGGCGCGCATCACGGCCGCCGCGACGCCCGGCGGAATCTTCGCCGCCTCCTTGGTCGCTTCCGCCAGGGGGATCGGCGCCTCGCTCAGGAGCTGCTGAAACAGCTCGCGCGGGCTCCGGCCGGTATGGGGGTGGCGCCCCGTCATCAGGTAGTACGTGATGGTCGCGAGGCTGTAGATGTCGGCGCGGCCATCCACCAGCTCGCCCGAGAGCGCTTCCGGCGCGACGTATTGCAGCGTCCCCACGAAGAATCCCGTGCGGGTGAGACGCTCCTCGGGGGGTTCCTCGGCGTCCCGCGCGATCCCGAAGTCGAGCAGCTTCACCGACCGGGTGGCCGCGTTGTACATGATGTTCTCGGGCTTCAGGTCGCGGTGGATGATGCCCGCCTGGTGCGCCGCGGCCAGCGCGTCGGCCAACTGGCGGATCAGGGGGATCGCCTCGGCGGGAGCGAGGGACCCGCTGCGGTGTAGGAAGCTGGCCAACGATTCACCCTCGGCCCATTCCAGGGCGAGATAGTGAAAGCCTTCAGCTTCACCGAAATCGAATGTGCGGACGACACAGGGATGCACGACGCGGGAGCCATACCCGGCTTCGCGGAGGAAGCGCTTGACCGCGGTGGGGTCGCCCCTGAGGCGCTGCCGCAATACCTTGAACGCGATGTCCCCGCGCGCCGGATGCTGGGCGCGGTACACCTCCGCCGTCCCTCCCTCGCCGATGCGCTCGAGGAGGCGGTAGCCGGCGATGGTACGCCCGGCAAGATTCTCGTTCGCCATGGGGTTGGCGCGAAACTAACGTCCCGTTTTGAGGCTCGGCAAGTGACACGACGTCCGACGACGCTGATAGCGCTGATGTTCCTCGCAGGCGGCTGCGGTTCCTGGCAGCGCGTCGGGAGTCCGCGGGATCCCCGTGCCAGCGTGACGATGCCACGGCTGTTCGACGCCACCACGGTCTACCGCTCGATGGGCTTCTTCGTCGGTGGCGCGCGCCTGCCGTTCGTCGCGTCGATCCGTTATCTCGCGGGCCCCGCCCCCGATTCGACGCTGACGCTGTTCAGCCTCTCGCTGACGAATCAGGCGCTCTCGTTCCAGCGGCGCGGCAACGAGTTCGTCGCGGACTATCGCGTCGAGGCCACGTTCCGCACCGACAGCACCAGCCCCCCCGTTCGGCAGATCTCGCGCGACGAGCGCGTGCGGGTCCGCTCGTTTCAGGAAACGCTGCGCTCCGACGAGAGCATCATCTTTCAGCAGTTCGTGACCGTCCCGCCCGGCGTGTACCACGTGCAGGTGGTCGTGCGCGATCGCAATGGTCCCTCGTTCTCACGCGCCGACGGCGCGGATACGGTGCCGCGGTTCGCAGGGCAGGGGACCACCCGGCCGATTCCGATCTATACGGGGCAGGGGCGCAAGGAGGCATCGGCGTTGCCGGAATTGCTCGCGAACCCGCGCTCCACGCTGCCCTACGGCGCCGACACCGTGTACTTCTATCTCGAAGCCTACGGTCCGCGGGCCCTCGCGCCCTTGGTGGCGCGGGCGGTGGATTTGTCCGATCGCGAGCTGTGGCGCGACACGATCACGCTGGCGGGGACGCCGCCGTTTGCGGCCGGCACCATCGCCGTCACGCCCTCCTCGCTCCCCGTGGGCCAGGCCGCGTTCGAGGCGACCCCGCTGGGCGGCGGCGATACCATCCGGGCGCCCTTCCTGGTGAGCTTCTCGAATCAGTGGGTCATCACCAACTTCGACGAAATGATCAACCTGCTGCGCTATTTCGAGCGGCAGGATTGGGTCGACTCGCTGCGTCGCTCGCCCGCCGATAACCGTGCCGAGCTGTGGCGCCAGTTCTGGCGCGCGACCGATCCCGTGACGATCACGCCGGAGAACGAAGCGCTCGACGACTACTTCCGTCGCGTGCAGCAGGCCAACCTGCGCTTCCAGAGCGAAGGCGAGGCGGGGTGGCTCACCGACCGCGGCGAAGTGTTCATCACGCTCGGCGAGCCCGACGAGGTGCTCGACATGTCGAGCGGCATGGACCGCAGCGGCGTGCGCGCCATCCGGTGGAGCTACACCGACCACCGGCTCGCGCTCTACTTCCAGGATCCCACCGGCTTTGGGCAGTTCCGGCTGACGCCGTCCTCGCGCGCCGAGTACCAGCGCGTGCTGGCGCGGGTGCGCCGATCGCGGTGACGCGCCGCGCCGCGCATCGGCTGGCGGCGCTGGTCGCCGGGGCGTGGGCCGTCGTCGCCGGTGTGCCAGCCGTCGCGCAAGAGACAACACAGCCGGACCACACCGCCACCTTCCGCGCCGACTCCCTGCGGCTCGCCGGTCGCCCCTGGCACGCGGCCGAGACGCTGCTCGCCGCCGCGCGCCGCATTCCGGAGCCCAACGCGTTCCTTATAGTCGAAGGCGCCAAGGCCGAGCTGCACGCGCGGCGCTACGAGCGCGTCCGAACCCTCCTCGCGGCACGCCCCTGGCTCGCCGATTACTCGGGAGGCGAGGCGCTCGCCGTGCTCGCCCAGGCGGAACAGGGGCTGCGGCGCTACGCCGAAGCGGCGGCGCACTTCGGTCAGGCACGCGCCCATGCCTCGGGCGCGCGGGCGGCCCTGCTCGCGGTCCGCGCCGGACTGGCGCACGAAGCCGCGGGCGCGGTCGACAGCGCGGCGGCGGCGTTCGCCGCC
>JAUYMC010000351.1 GCA_030699545.1 Gemmatimonadales bacterium
CAGGCAGAGATGCAGGTGGATTTTGCCGGGATCCAGGTGGTGGCGACTCAGGTGAGTTGACGCAAACCTAGGTAGCCATGCCCACCCGCACCACCGTCACCCGCTACCTCGACCGCTGCGACGCGGCGGAGGCGATCGTGCTGGGGAGCGTGTGACGTGGCGGAAGTGCTCCTCACGGTCCGCGCGCAGTCTGGCTACGGGGACGGGGACGTGCTGTGCGCGTTCTCGCGCCGTCGGATCCGCTGCTGCCATGCGGCGATGCTCTGCCACGTCCGCAAGGCCGGCGTCACGCGCGCCGGGCTGCGAAGGGACGGACTCGCGCGCGATGCGCAGGAGATCGTCTACCAGTACCGATTCGCGCGGGTGTCGGCTGCCGATGTCGAGCGCACGGACCTTGCCACGGGTGACGTGGTGACGTTCGGCCCCACGCCCACGATCATCGACGGCAAGCGCCAGCACATGGACGTAGCGGCGTTCGTGCGGCGTCGCGTCAGGCACGCGAACCATCGCGTCTTCGGCACGCCCGGCCGCGAGGTGTGGTACGGCGGGCGGCAGGACATGTCAGACGCGGCGCTGGACCGCGTGTGGGCACGCATCGAGCACCACACCGGCCGCCGGGACGACGAGCCCGTACACACACGCTGGCCGCTGACGCCGCACGAGCTGCGGGTGTTCCTCGCCGTTCCGATGGAGGACTTCACGGACGACGAAGCCGCGCCGTGGGTCGCACCGGAGTACGACGACAGCGATCCCGAGAACCCGGTGCTGGTTAGCAAGCGCCGGCATCGCGTGGCGTGGCGTGACCTGATGCCGCTGGACATTCCACCGACGACGCGGGCGGAAGACGTGCTCAACAGAACGAAGAGCGTGGACGCACGCGACAGGGCGGCACCGCCGTTCTCGCGCGCCCTAGTGAGGCAGGTGCGCTGATGGGAACGGTCGTCCAGTCCATCGGAACGGACGGCAGGACGTTCTCCACGATAACGGCCTGGGAAGCGCAACTCGATGACGCGGGCGTGTTCAGCGCTGGCGACGACGCCGTAGGGGAGTGCTACGACGATTCGCCGTTCGATGAAACGGTCACGATCAACGGCGGCGGGACGATCGGACTGGCGAGCATCACCCTCACCGTCGCGGAAGGTGAGCGCCACGATGGGACGGCTGGGACAGGTGCGAGGATCGTTCGGGGGTCACAGACTGACATTCTTCTCGACATCAACGAGGTCGCCCCAACGTCGATTCGATGGCTTGACATCAATATGAATGAACAGTTTACGGGGCCCGGGAGCAATAAAATAGTGATACGGCTCAACCGGGCCGGCGGCACACCTTTCCCGGAGCACGCGGTCGATAAGTGCCTAGTCCACAACACACAAGACCCCGGCGTCGTGGGTGGTGGGCACGTGATCGGTGTCGAGTCGTCGTCGAACTTTCGCCGCGTCACGAACAATCTGTTTTGGCGTTTCATCGCCAACTCGGGCTCGGTGGGCACGGCCTGTGTGTTACAAGACAGGACGGGCCTCGCCCAGAAGGATGCTAACAACACGATCCACGGCCTGGACACTCCGAATCATTCCGGCGGCGGATCGGCGGGCATCCGTAAGTCGAACGCAACAGGCGCGATCTGCCAGAACAATGTAGTCACCGGGGTTCTGGCTTCCGGCGGCGGTTCGGCCGCGTGCTTTTCAGGGACGCTCACGGGCGGCACCGAAAGCCACAACGCCTCCTCCGACGCCACCGCTACTGGCACCGGCAGCCTCACGGGCATCGACCCCGCCGACCAGTTCGTCTCGACCGTCGTCGGTAGCGAGGACTTGCACCTGAAGGCAGGCGCCGACTGCATCGACGCGGGTACCGACCTGGGCACGACGCCGACCGGCGTGAACATCGACATCGACGGACGCGACCGGGACGCCGAGGGCGACACCTGGGACATCGGCGCTGACGAGTTCGTGCTGCCCTTCGTCCCGCCGTCCGGCAACATGCGCGGCGGTCTGCACGCCATGAGCGGGGGGATGCAATGATCCGCAAGGCCGACGCAACTGACGTGACGACCTACTTCCAGATGCGGCTGCTCACGGGCGGCGACGGGACCGGCCTCACCATCACGGACTTCGACCTGACGTACACGCGGAGCGGTGACGACACGAGCGCGAAGGTGGACGCCGTTGCGCTCGCAGCCGCCGACGACCCGCACACCGACAACGGTATGATCGAGGTGGACGCGACCAGCGCACAGGGGCTCTACCGCGTGGACTGGCCGGACGCTGCGTTCGCGGCGGGCGTCGAGGAAGTGGTCCTCACCGTCAAGCACGCAGACTGCTTCACCGAATCGGCGCGTGTGGAGCTTGTGGCGTACGATCCGCAGGATGCGACCAGCTTGGGCCTCTCCCGCATCGACGCCGCGATCAGCTCGCGCCTCGCCACGTCTGGCTACACCGCGCCGCTCTCTTCCGCCGGCACGCGCGCTGCCGTGGGGCTCGCCGCGGCGGATCTGGATGGGCAGTTGGCCGCCATCGCAGCATTCATCGACACCGAGATTGCCGCGATCAAGACTGTCACCGATCTCCTGCCCAACGGCGGAGCGCTCTCCGATCTCGCCACGCTCGAAGCCCGCCTCACCGCGGCAAGGGCTGCGCTTTTGGATAACATGGATACAGCGATTTCTACCCGTGCCACTGCTGTAGATATGACGACGACATTAACTGACCTTACCACACTGCTTGCGCGTGCTACCGAGACGAGGTTAGCTGAGCTAGATGAAGCCAACATTCCAACTGACGTGGATGCGCTGCTCGCCCGCCTCACCGCGGCAAGGG
>JAUYMC010000352.1 GCA_030699545.1 Gemmatimonadales bacterium
AACTCTCTCTCTCTCTCTCTCTCTAACTCTATACTACTACTACTACTTACTACTACTGTGCCCGGTCTAAAACGTCACCCGTTTGTTACCACCGGGTGACCCTAGAGCCGCAACAACTTATGGCGATGTCATCCCCGGCAAGGGCTGTTGCCCGTCAAAATCGTCCTGCGCACTGACAGACTTGACCACGTGCGACAACGCTTCGGTGAGCGCCTGCGGGCACAGGTCGCGCCGCAGGACCACCACGCGCTTCGGCGGCCCGTTCATGCGGCGCACGACGTCACGCCGGACCTTGCGGTCTTTGTCGCCTTGCGGCGCCGCCGGCGGTGCGACCCAGTACGGCTGCTTCGCGATCCAGTCGCGCACGTCGGCGGCCCGGAACTGCACGTCGCCCCGCCGCATCCGGTGGTTGCGCTCGTAGGCCTGGAAGACGCCGGGGAGCCACAGGAACACGTACTCGCCGTCCGAGTTGAGGTGGCTCGACGTCACGACGCCGTCGACCGCCATGGTCGACACCGCGTCCCAGAAGTCGGCCAGCGGGTGCTCGGACACCAGGCGATCGCCGCTCGAGGCCATGCACTCGTGGGCGAACTGCAGCAGCGCCCGCGAGTCGACCAGGTCGCCGCAGAGCACGTGGAACGCGCCGACGGCCATGGCGTAGTTCAGTGCCATGCGGGCGTTGCCGGTGCGTCGGGCGAAGATCTTGCGGGCGCTCTCGACCTCCGACATCACGTCGGGGAGCAGCTCGTCGTAGCGCAGCAGCGCCGACACACAGAGGTCGTTCAGCCGCTCCACGAGCCCCGTGTCGATGGCCTGGTAGGTCCCGCCTTCGTCCTCGGGCCGGTTGTCGCGTCGATCGGCGTCGAAGCGCAGCAGCACGCACCGCGAGAGCAGCTGGTCGTCCTTGGGCGGGACGACGCCGGCGAGCAGCAGGGTGCCCCGCACCGGCACCTCGTCGGTCTGCAGGTCGCCGGTCTTGCGCGCGCGCTGGTAGGCCTGGCGGTTGTAGATCGAGCAGAACGCGGCGATGTGCTTTGCGGTGTCGCGCGACTCGCGGAACTCGTCGAACCAGGCGGCAATCGAGCAGCGCTTGGCGAGCGTCCGGTACTGGCTCTTCTCAGTCGACATCATCGGTGCGCCGCTGCCGCTGATGCCGAAGAACCCGTTCATGAGCCAGCGCGCGAACGTGGTCTTGCCGCTGCCGGCCTCGCCCATGCAGTACAACAACGGGAAGACCTTGTAGCGGTTGAACAGCGGGCGACTGAACAGCGTGGCGACGGCCCAGCCGATCCCGAGCCACCCACTGGGGCTGCCAAGGTTCTCGCGCAACCGCTCGAGCAGCACGCGGTGCGGGTCGCCGAGCGTGCGCGCGGCGTCGATGTCGGCGGCGAGGAGGCGCGGCTGGCCCCCGAGTTCCACCATCTCGAACCCGCGGCGCCCGATCCATGTGAGGCCGTCGTCCTGGCGCGGCGCCACGTAGCGGCCCTGCGTGATGATGCCGTTCTGGAAGAGCCAGAGGCCGGGCTCGATCTCGCCGCCGAGTGCGGTGCGGCGGATGATGGTGCCGTCGGACTGCGCGTGGAGGTAGCTCCAGATGGCGTCGAGCTGCTTCTGGGTGCCGGTCCAGTCGTAGTCGCCGTGGGCGGCGCACCACTGGCGCCAGCCGCGGAGCGACGACATGTCCGCCGGCGCGACGACGATCGGGGGCCCCACCTCGCCCACGTGGTCGATCACGCGGACGATGCGCTCGACCTGCTCGTCGGTGTGCACGATCCGCTCG
Source organism: Gemmatimonadales bacterium (assembly GCA_030699545.1). Classification (GTDB taxonomy): domain Bacteria; phylum Gemmatimonadota; class Gemmatimonadetes; order Gemmatimonadales; family GWC2-71-9; genus 20CM-2-65-7. The sequence goes on from JAUYMC010000352.1 coordinate 1,781, forward strand.
AGGCGCAAGACGAAGTGTGAGATCACCTCGGTGCGCGAGTCGCCGCTGTCACCGATCGCTTCTTCCCACAGGTAGCCGCAGCCCGAGTGGCGGGAGTCGAAGATCTTCAACGCTTTGGTCTTGTCCCGCTTCAGGTAGCGGTTCATGCGCCGGCCAACGATGGCGCCCGCCTCGTCGGGGAGGCTGTCCATGTAAACGTGCGGCTCGAGCGCGCCGCGCACGATGCGGTCGAACTCCGCGCGTGTGCGGCCGGCCGCGAGCGCGCCGTCGATGTCGATCTTCCCGTTCTGCATCCAGGACTCGGGGAGCTGGCCGACGGACCCTTTCAACCGCTGTGCGAGCATCCACGTGTAGAACTCCGTGTCGTAGCGCTTGCGGGGATCCTCCTTGTAGTTCGGCAGCTTCGGGTCGCCCTTCACCTCGCGGTCGAAGAGCACGACGAGCCGCTTGTGGCCGACGCCTTTGACGACTTGCTCGAGGCGCTCGAAGTGCTGGCCGGCGAAGCTCGAGAGCCCCGGGACCGCGAGCGCGCGGTAGCCGAGCTGCGCCGCGGCCACAGCCTTGAACTCGCCTTCGGTCACGATGAGGACCTCGTCCTGTGCCCAGCCCTTCGCGGTCATCTCGCTGAACAGGCGGATGCCGTGGCCCTTGAATCCGAGCTTGTGCGGTCGCACGTGGTAGCAGCTGCCGTCGACGCGGAGGTAGGGAATCAGGACCCGGTCGTCGACGAGCTGGCCGTTGGCGTAGAGCTTGCCGTCCTTCTTCGAGGGCGCGAGCAGGCCGGCGGCGACCATCTCGGCGTCGGTGGCCTGGCACGCGCGCTGGACGTCGCGGACCAGGTCGAAGGCGTGCGTGCCGCCTGAGACGAAGCGGCAGCGCGTGATCGTGTCGTCGGTGAAGCCACGCTTCGCCCCGAGCTCGGCGCGGTGCGCGTCGGTGAGCGGGAAGCGCTCGACGACCGCGGCGTAGAGTTCCTCGTGCCGCACTTCTTCGGAAGATCCTCGCGTGGGAGCCGGCGCCGCGGCCGGCGCCGCCGGCGGTTGCTGTTCAGGACCGGACGGTCCCGGTGATGCCTGCGTCGGGATCTGGTCGGCCATGGGTTGGGTCACACGTCGCCACGGATCCGGAGCGCCAGCTGCGTGAAGCGCTGACTGACGCTCGTGTTTTTGAGAGCCCGCCTGAGTCCCTTTTCGTCGCCTACCAGGTACAGCGCCCGCTTGGCGCGCGTGATGCCCGTGTAGATCAGGTTCCGCGAGAGCATGTAGTAGTTGGTGCTGTGGCAGCAGCACACGACCACCGGGTACTCGCTGCCCTGCGAGGCGTGGATGGTGCCGCCGTAGTTCAACACGACCTCGTGCAGCGCGCCCTCGTCGGGATAGACCACGACACGATCGCCGTAGTCGACGTGGACCCGCTTGATGTGGCGACGCGGCTCGACCTGCACGTTCTCGATCGACGTGATGACGCCCGACTCGCCGTTCATCGCCCCGAGGTCGTAGTTGTTCTTCGTGTGCCGGACCTTGTCGCCGAGCCGGAACACGGCGCCGCGTGGCGAGCGCGCCTCGATGGGCTTGATGCCGCGCGGCGGGTTCAGGCGCTGCTGCAGCTCATCGTTGAATCGGAAGATCCCGATATCGCCCTTGCGCTGCGGGCAGAGGACCTGGACGTCCGCGATCGGATCGACCTGGTGGCGTTCCGGGATCACGTCGCAGATGAGCCGCGTCACCTCGTGGAAGCATTCGTCGGAGCTGACGACCGGGACCCAGAAGAAGTCGGTCGCGTTCGGGTCCAGGATCGGATCGAGTCCCTGGTTGAAGCGCTTGGCGTTCTCGGCGATGTAGCTGCGTTCGTCCTGCCGGTAGATGCGGGTCAGCCGGACCGTGGGGATGCGCCGCGAGTCGATCACATCGCGCAATACGTTGCCGGGGCCGATCGAGGGAAGCTGATCAACGTCGCCGACCAGAATGAGCTTGGACTCGCGGGCAATCGCCCGTGTGAGTGAGCGGCACAACTCTAGGTCCAGCATCGAGGCCTCGTCGACCACGATCCAGTCGTGCGGCACCGGGTTGAGCTCGTTGCAGCCCCACGCCTCTTCGGCCGGGTTCCACGCGAGCATGCGGTGAATCGTCTTGGCGTGACGGCCCGCCTGCTCGGCGAGCCGCTTCGCGGCCTTGCCCGTGGGGCTGCAGAGCCCGATCGACAGGTTGGCGTTGCTGCCCTCCTGCACGATCTCGCGCACGAGGTGGGTCTTGCCCACGCCGGGGCCACCGGTGATCACCATCGCGCGGACCTCGGGATCGACTGCGAGGTCGACGGCGAGCCGCTGCTCCTGGTTCAGGACTCCACGCGGGACATCCTCGCCGCCGAACTGCTCGAGGATCCGTGCCCGATGTCGCTCCACCAGTTCGACGTCGACGACGCGGTCGGCGAAGAACTCGGCCACATGGAGCTCGGCCGACGCGAGCGCCGACGGGTAGACCGCGACGTCTTCCGATCCCGGGATCGGGCGCGTCACGATGAGGCCGGCCTGGCGCAGCGCCGCCGCGGCGAGCTTCACGTTCTCGCCGCGGATGCCGACCATCTCGGCCAGCATTCGTGAGGCCTCCTGCCCCGGCACGTAGCAGTGGCCCTGGTTCCCGGCTTCGTCGAGCACGTAGAGAATCCCGGCGCGGGCGCGCGGAACGCCGTGTCGCTCGACGCCGGCCGCCAGCGCCATGCGGTCGACGGTGATGAAGCCGAAGCCCCGAATTTCACAGTAGCGGTACGGGTCGGTCGCGAGCGTCTCTTCGACGTGGGCACGTAGCGCCTCGCTGAGCACGCGTCCTTGCGCATCGACGAGCTGGCGTTGGCGCCCCCCCGGTTCTCGCGCCTGCTGCTTGATCTCGCGCTCGGTCCACTCGAGGACCTTCGCGACCTGCCAGTCGGTCATCCCGATGGACTTGCAGGCCACGATCGCGTGCTTGCGGTGTTGCAGCTCTCGGTAGCTCTCGCGGATCTCGTCGATCATCCGCTCCGTGATGCCATTGATCGCGGTGAGCCGGTGCGGCTCGCGCTCGAGGACCTCGAACACCTGGTCCGCGCCGAAGGCGTCGACGATCGCCTTGGCGCGGGTCGGTCCGATGTTGGAGAGCCGGGTGAGGAACCCCGCGACGCCACGGGCGTCGCGGGGAATGGTCGACGTCGCGTTCGTGACCTTGAACTGCTCGCCGTACTTGGGGTGGATCTGCCACTCGCCCTCGAGCTGGCAGTCCTCGCCTTCCTGTACGTGGTCGAGCGCGCCCACGCACCGGATCTCCCCGTCCTTCCCGTCGCCGTCGCTGCCGCCGTCGAGCCGCTCGAAGAGCGCGATCTTCCACCCCGGCTTGGTGTACAGCTCGCGCTTCATGCGCGCGAGGATGGAGGCCATCGCCGCTAGCCTGCCGACCCGGGGGTCTCGAGCTCAGGGAGCTCAGGACCGAACGCGAAGTCGGACTGCCCCGGCGCCGGCGCCGGCCCGGCGCCGCCGCCGCCGGGCGTCTCCTCGTCGAACGTGGGCTCGACGTGGGCGAACGCGTCGTACATCGCCCGGTGGGCCTGGTACTCGGGCTCCTTGATCTTGCGCAGGTTCTTGAACACCGGCTGGTAGGCGGTGGTGCCGCCAGGGTAGGTGACGAGTTCGGTGGCGATGTCGAACGCGTAGCCGAATGCGTCGCGGCGCTCCTTGGTCGCGGTGAGCGTGAGCTGCGTGAGCAGCTTCTTCGTGGCCTTCATCGCGCCACTCTTGAACGTCAGGAAGTAGGGCATGCCGTGGACGATGGCGAGCAGCGTCCAGGTTTCCTGGCAGTCGGGCGTGACGCGCTTGCCGTCCTTGGCGCTCCAGAGGCTCCGCGGGCAGCCCGCGCAGCTTGCCTGCACCGGCTGCTCGATGCGCGCGGCCGGCTGGATCCGGTCGTCGCTGGCGCAGAGGACGCCGCCGCCCTCCTCCATGTCCTTGAAGAACACGCGGCCCTTCGTGAACTTGAGCGGCACGACGCCCGTGAGTTCCTTGTGGAGCTCGCCGGAGAGGCGGTCGCAGAACACGCCCGGCTTGGTGTCGATCTTCTGGGCGGGCTGCGCCTGGAGGATCCGGATCCGCGGGATGACCAGGTCCGCGCGGTCGACGACCTCGAGGCCGGCGGGGCGGTAGTCGTTGCCGGCCTGCTTGACGGTGGCCGGCGGCGCCGGCTTCGGATCGGCTGGCACGATCGGCGCAGCTGAGGCCGGCGGCGCGGTCGGCGTCACCGGCACGACATCGGGATGGGACGCGGCCGAGCTGCCGATCGGTAGATCGGGCTGGACTGCCGGGGCCACGGCCCCAGCCTGACGAGGACGACGAGCCATGCAAAACTCCTTGGGCCCTGAGGCCCGACTAGATGGGTTCCGCGCGCTCCTGCACGCACTCGGCCCGGAAGCGGCACATGTCGCAGGACCCGTGCGCGCTGGGGCGGCGGAAGAACTGTTTCATCCGGATCGACCCGCACACGCGCGCGAGGTCGATCTCGGCCTGCCGGAGGTCGAAGGCCGAGCGCTGCGTCCGGTAGAACACCGGGCCCTTGCGCTCGCCCTTCTTGTAGCCCTCCGCGAACTTCGGATTCGGGATCTTGGCTTTCACCAGGCGACCCGTCTCGGGGTTCTTCACCTTCGCGCCCGAGGGGTCGTCGATGAACTCGGTGAACTCGTTCTTCGCGTAGCTCCCGTAGTCGCGGAGCATCGCGAGCGAGAGCGACGCCGGCGCCTGGCCGATGGTGAACGGCGGGTTTTCGTCGTCCGGCTTCCCTGGCCGCATGAACCGGCCGCGCACCATGGCGATCGCGTAGAGCGAGAGCTGCTCGTCGAGCGTGAGCAGGTGGTCGCTTGGTCGGGTCTGCCCGGTCTTCAGGTCGACCAGGTGCAGCGACCCGTCGGGGTGCCGGCGGACCTGGTCGACGTAGCCGCTGAAGAGGTAGACCTTCTTCGTGCTCGAGGTGATCTCGACCTCGAAGCGGTGCTCGTTCACGACCAACTCGACCTGGTTGCGCGGGTCGGCGTGGTAGCCGGCGAACATCTCGGTGGCGAGGGCGCGGTACTTCTCGAGGGTCTCCGGCCCGTCGAACCCGTCGATCGTGAGGCCGTCGGCCTGGGCCTTCTGGATGAGGCCCTCGATCTTGCGCTCGTAGTCCGCGAGCAGGACCTCGACCGGGTCCCGGCGGCCGAGCGAGTGCCAGTTGGCGATCGACCAGTGCACGGCCTGCCCGAAGAACCCGGCGAAGCTCGTGCTCTCGCGCTGGAGCCCGAGGACCCGCGCGAAGTAGTACATGCGCGGGCACGTGAGATAGTCCCGGATCGCCGTGACCGAGAAGGCCTTGGGCGGCTTCGTCAATGCGCCCTTGGTCGCCGCGGTGGCGACCTGATTCCCCGTCGTCATGCACAACCCCCTGCGCGGGGCCGGCGTGCCCGGCTACCGCAAAAATTGTTCGGTGCGCCGCGCCTCCTGGCGCCGGCGCAAGAAATCGCGGATCACGTACCGCACTTGGGCCGCGAACGAGCGGTTGTCGCGCTCGGCTTCGGTCCACAGCTCCTCATAGAGCCGCTCCGTGAGCAGGACTTTCAGCCACACCGCCGGCTCGCCAGCGATGGTCGAGCGTCGCTTGAGCTGACGCTTGGCCCTCGCAGGCCTGGATCGAGCAGGTCGTGACGCCATGGCGGCGGTCATAGGCCCCAATTCGTGGGCAGTTTACCCGCGAACCGTGGGCAATTTACCCACGAACCGTGGGTGTGCCAGCAGAATCCGGCTAGAAATCCGGACGGCCGCCCACCTACCGTGCGCCTTCATGGCCAGACGCAAGCGCGCGCCCGCGGACCCCGACCTGCTCACCAGGGACGCCCCGCCGCTCGATCCGCCGAGCGAGGCCGAGGTGGCCGACGAGTCGGAGCGCGACGGCGACGGCGACGGCGAGGCTGCCGGCGGGAGCGACGCCCCGCCCAGGGAGCCCACGTTCGCCACGATGACGGACGAGGAGAAGGAGCACTACATTCAGTCGCTCCAGGAGCAGGGGCGCGGGGAGGACGCGCAGGTCGCGCGTGCCCGGTTCAACGCAGAGCACCGACGCCACGGGGCGCGGACGGCCGAGCTGGAGCGCATCCATCCGGAAGAGGACGAGGAGGGCACGCCGATCACGGGCCTGCAGAAGACCTTCCACCCGCCCTTCTCGGATCTCAACATCCGGGACTACGCGCGGCGGATCCTCGGCGGCGGCCTGTACCAGATCACGTTCTACAACGGCGACGGGAAGTACATGTCGCGCGAGCGGTTCCGGATCCCGGGACCGCCGCGGCTCTGGATCGAGCAGCACAAGCGAGCGAAGGAGGAGGAGCCCGCGCCCGAACCAGTCGAAGGGGACGACGCGCCGTCGGCCCGCGAACTCGCGCTCGAGTCGCGGTTCGAGACGCTGATCAAGATGATCGCCGAGCGCGACAAGCGCGAGACCGAGGACCGGCGCGACCGCGAGCACCGCGCGGAGATGGCGAAGCTCGAGGAGAAGCTCGAGCGCCTGACGACCGCGGCGCCGAAGGCGAACAACCTGGCCGAGACGATCGCGGCGCTGGGGACGGCGCTCGCGCCGGTGATGAAGGCGTTCGCCGAGAAGACCGGCGCGCGGGACGATCGGCAGGGCGAGATGAAGGCGATGACGAGCGCGCTCCAGGCCGCGGCCGAGAGCTCGCGCACGCAGATGCTCGAGATCATGAAGATGCAGGGCAAGGGCCCGATGGACGACGCGCTGGGCAAGCTCGTCAACACCGTGATCCTCGAGCGCCTGAAGCCGTCGGCGGATCCGCAGACGTTCGCGTTCTCGATGCTCAACAAGGTGATCCCCGATGCCGTGAAGAGCTCGATCGAGATGGCGCGCGCCGCGGCCTCGGGCGGGGGGACGGACGAGTCGGTGGTCGAGCGCGTGGTCGAGATGATGGGGCCGATCGTCGAGAAGATGATGGGCCGCGGCGGCGCGGGCCCCGGCCCCGGCCCCGGCGCGATGATGCCGGCGACGGCGATGCTCCCGGGCCCGATGGCGCCGTACGGGATCCCGCCGATGCTCCCGACCGCCGGGATGCCGCCCGGCTACGGGTACCAGGGCTACAGGCCGCAGGGCGGGTACGGGCCGCAGGGCCCCTACGGCTCGCCGTACCTGCAGGCGATGCCGGGCGTGTGGCCGTACACGCAGGCGGGCGCGCCTGGGGCCCCAGGCCCGATGCCGGGCCAGGTGCCGACGGTCGCGCCTGGGCAGCCCATGCCGCCGTACCTCGCGCCGGCGCCGGTCGCGCCCATGATGCCGACCGGCCCCGCACTGCCACCGGGCGTGACGCCACCGCCCGGGTACGCCCCCGGGATCTCGCCGACCGGCATGGTGCCGGGCCAGCAGATGCCCGTGCACGGAGCGATGCCGCATGGGCCGGTGCCGGTGGCGGGCGTGGCGCCGGTGGGCGGCGCGCCGGATCCCGCGGCGTCCTACATCCACCCGTCGCTGTTCGTGCTCATGCTCAACTTCCTTGCGCAGCACAAGTCCGGTGACGATCTCGCCGAGACCGTGGACGACCAGATCGAGACGGTGCGCACGGGCCAGAACGGCGGTCCCGCGCTGATGAGCGAGGACGCGGTCGGGTTCATCGAGGAGTTCGAGCCCGAGACGATCGCGCCGCGGATCTGGGAGGCCTGCCCGCCGGAGCTCCTGCAGCGCTTCGTGGATCCGACGAGCGGCGCCGTTCGGCCCGAGATCCAGGAGTTCGTGCTCGACTTCCTCCACTACTTCTACGACGACGACGAGGACGAGAGCGACGGCGCGGGGGACGCCGCGCTGCCGCCCTCCGCCGCGTAAAGGAGCCACTCGACGATGCCGCACGCGCAGCCCGCAGGGGCTTCCCAGACTCCACCGCAAGCGCCGTGGTCACACCCGGCCCCGGCGCCGGAAGCAGGCGCGCCCGCGCCGCAAGCCGCGTCCGACGTACAGCCAGTGCCGGACGGCCCGTGGAAGAAGCTGGCCTGTCATCGCTCGTGGCTCGCGAGCTTCCGGCTTGCCCGGCCGCAGGCGCAGGCCAGGCTCGATCCGCGCACGGGCCAGATCGACCCGGCGAGCCTGGAATCAACGATCCTCACGCTGCCAGTGGTGAGCCCGTACCCGTGCCTCGGTCCCGCGTGCATGCTCTGGGACGAGAAGCGCCAGACGTGCATCGAGCGAGCGATGTTCGCGGCGCAATCGGAAGGCGCGGAGCTCGCTGTTGCGGCGGCCAAGCGTGAAATGGCGGCACTGGCTGCGCGGGACCCCGAGATCTCCGCGTGATCGACGAACGGCTGATCGCCGCGGCCGAAACCGCTGCGGGCGCGATGCACCGCATCGCTGGCGCGGCCGACGTCGTGAGCACGATCGCGAAGAAGGTCGACGCCGTGATCGAGGCCGCCGGCGGCGTCGACGGGATCAAGAAGAAGCTCTCACTGCTCGACGGGCTCGCGAACTTCACGGGCGGCTTCAGTCGCTTCATGGGCAAGAAAAAGTAGGCGCTTGACACGGCGGCTGCCGCCTCGCTAGCGTCTCGGCACAGATCGACCGCGAGCCGGAGGGCTCCATACCGGAATAGTCGGCCCCAACGGGCCCTGCACCGTGCGTGCAGGGCCCGTTTTTCGTTGGTGCCTGATGAGCGACCACGAACCTCGACCGACCGAACGGCATCACCGCTGCGCGCACTGCAAGGTGCCGCGGTTCCTCGCAGCCAGCCGCGGGTGCGAGGGCACGCTGCGGATCAAGTGCCCCAAGTGCCGCCACGAGGCCGTGTTCGTGCTCCACACCGGCGAGCAGCTCTCGACCGTGCCGGCGCGCGCGCAGGAGCGCGAGCTGCGCTGCGGCGGCTGCACCTGGTTCATCGCCGGCGTGCACGTCACGCAGGGCGAGGGCTACGTGCGCGTCCAGTGCCCGCGGCCCGAGTGCAAGCGCCCGAACCGCTTCGCGTGCTCCGTGACCGAGGCCTCCGTCATCGAGGTCCCGGTCGGCTAGCCATGCCCTATCTCGAGCGCCCCATCGGCCAGGTCGGATTCAGCCGCGGGGTTGCGGCGTTCGGCCAGGCGCCGGCGCCGGCCGCGGCGATGGGACCGCAGCGCGTCTACCGGATGACGCTGCCCGAGGACCCCGAGCAGGCCTCGATGGCGAGCCTCTACTACATCCACGAGCTCGTGAAGGACGCTCGCGAGGACCCGCTGGTGCGCCGGACGGCGTTCGAGATTCTGCGTCAGGCCGGCGTCCGCGAGCGCGACTACACGGGCATGATCCGGGCCGTCCACCACTGGATCCAGCGGCACGTGCGCTACGAGCACGACCCGACCGGCGTGGAGTTCCTGACCGAGGCCCGCGTGCTGATCGACCAGATCCAGCGCGGCGAGGCCTTCGAGGACTGCGACAGCTTCGTGCTGCTCGAGCACGCGCTGCTGAACAGCGTCGGCGTGATGACCCGCAGCATCATCATCGCGGCCGACGCGCGGGCGCCCCAGCAGTGGTCCCACATTTTCCTCGAGGCCTACGACAACAAGGCCAAGCGGTGGGTCACGCTCGACCCCATCATGAAGGACAAGCCGGTGGGGTGGCACCCGCCCAAGTTCTTCGCCAAGCGCGTGGTGCCGATCAGCGACGGCCCGGCGCAGTTCTCGCCGCGCGCCCTCAGCGCCGGCGTGGGTCAGCTCCCGCCCGGCATGACCGTCGACATCCTGCCGACGCGGCCCGCGCGGGTCTCGGCGCAGGACTTCTTCGGCGGCACGGTCGGCGGCTGGCACGGCAACGGCCGCGCGGGCTGGGCGGGCGCCAGCGGCTGGGGCGGCTGGGGCGGGTTCGCCGGCTACGGCGACGCGCTCGACCTCGAGGCCTGCCGCTGGCAGGGGACGATCGAGAAGGGCACCGACTGGCTCAGCTGGGCCAAGGACCAGATCATCGCCGTGGTCGGGGGCGCCGGCCTCACGCCGCAGAACATGGACCCGCGGTCGTGGGCGAGTCACATGCACAGCATCACCCGCGGCCAGATCGGCCAGTGGCAGCTCGACGCGGCCGCCAAGCAGCCGGGTGGCGTGCCGTGGTTCTACGGCCGGGTGCTGCTCGGCGAGGCCGGCAACTGGCTCATGATCGCCGGCCGCAAGGATCTCGCCGACGCGCTCGCCGCGGCCGCGGCGTTCCCCGCGCAGTGCGTGCAGGCGCGGGCCTCCGCCGTGCAGGCCGCGCAGCCGGCGCAGACGCTCCAGCAGCTCCTGGCGTGGAAGCGCGAGCTGCTCACGATGCGCGCCGAGGCGCTGAGCTACATCGTGCCGATCGCCACGTCGCTCGAGCCGCTGCTCGATTTGTTTGAGCATCACGTCGGCCGGATCAAGCGACGACAGCACATGCTCGCGTCGGTCCACGAGATCGCCGAGTGGGTCGGCCGCGCGCTCGCCGCGATCGGCACGGTGGTGCCGCCGGTGCAGCTGCTCGCCCTGGCCGTGCAGCTCGGTGACATGGCCTACCAGGCGCGCCAGGCCGGCAAGCTCGCCACCGGCAGCGCTGTGGCCGTGCTCACGAACATCGGCGCGGCGTTCGACCAGGGGGAGGCGCTCATCCGCGCGTGCGACGAGGTCGCGACGTCGGCGAACTTCCGCGTCGGCCAGGTCGACAAGGCGCTCGAGGCGCACCTGGGTCGGCATCCCGAGCTCGCGCCGACGGCGACGCTGGCGATCGCTACGGCCCCACTGCAGGCCGCGCCGACCGGGACGTTCCCGGTGGGGCCAGCGCTGGGAATTGCCGCGGGCATCGCGTTCCTCGTGGCGGTGCTGTGATGTATCTCGGCTTCGGCCAGAAAATCGGTGTCGCGTCCCCGGTCCTCGCGGCCGAGGTGGGCGGCCCCTACTGGGCGCAGTACCCGTCGGACTGGCGCCCGGACCTCGCGGGGCAGATCCGCCCCTCGACGGTCTCGGGCGGGTCGCCCTCGGGCTGGAACCTGGTCCCCGTGAACCTCGCCAAGATGCTGAAGCGGATGGAGGAGATCGACCGCGGACTCGCGGCGCTCCGGAGGCCCGCATGACCCTCGGCTACGGCAAGCTCCCCTGGGTCACCGAGGCGGACATCTGGACCGGCCTGCCGAAGACCGCGCGCATCCCGACCGGCGGGTGGCGCGGCATCGGCGCGGTGCCGTCGCACTCCTACCCGGCACCGTCGACGCTGCCGGACGGCTACTGGGCCGGCCTCGGCATGGTCGCGAGCGTGGCCGACCCGATGGCGCAGGGTGTCAAGACCTGGGCCGGCGGCGGGTTCGGCGGCTTTGGAGCCGAGCCCACCGCGGCGGACTACCTGTTGCTCGCGGCGAAGGCGCGGGACGCTGGCAAGCTGGCGGAAGCCGCGATCTACGAGCAGAAGGCGAAGGAGGCCGAGGCCGCCGCGAAGTCGGCCGCGTCGACGTCGACGTGGACGAGTGCGCTGCAGGCCATCGTGCAGGCCGGCGCGCAGGCCTACAGCGCCTCGACGCAGTACAACATCCAGCGGGACCTGATCAAGGCGGGCGTCTCGCCGACGGCGTTCCTGCCGGGCGCGCCGGCGCCGGCGCCGACACAGACGGCCGCGCTCACGGCG
>JAUYMC010000045.1 GCA_030699545.1 Gemmatimonadales bacterium
GGCGCAGCGCGTCGGCGCCGCGGTGATCGTGACGTGCGACTGCGGCATCACCGCCATCGACGCCGTCGCCGCCGCCCGCGCCGCCGGCATCGAGATCATCGTCACCGATCACCACCTCCCGGGCGACGCCTTGCCGCCGGCGCATGCCGTGCTCGATCCGCAGCGGCCCGATTGCCCGTCGGAGGAGAAGAACCTCTGCGGCACCGGGGTCGCCTTCAAGCTCGCGCAGGCGCTCGTGCCGGCCCTCGGCCTGTCGCCGCACCTGCCGCTGCACTTCCTCGACTTCGTCGCGATGGCGACGATCGCCGACGTCGTGCCGCTCGTCGGCGAAAACCGCATCCTCGCGCGCCACGGCCTCAAGATGCTGGCCGACTCGCGCTGGGTGGGGCTGCGCGCCCTCGTCGAAACGGCGGGACTGTCCGGGCGGCCGCTGCGCGCCTCGCACGTCGGCTTCATCCTCGCGCCGCGGCTCAACGCCGCCGGCCGCATCGGCGATGCCCACGACGGGTTGCGGCTGCTGCTGACGGAAGACGCGGGCGAAGCGGCGGCGCTCGCGCGCGAGCTCGAGACGATCAACGCGCGGCGCCAGGCGCTGGACCAGCAGATTCTCGACCAGGCGATCGAGCTGGCCGATGAGGCGCTGACCGCCGCGCCCGGGCAGTGCGCGCTGGTGCTCGCGGCCGAGGGCTGGCATCCCGGCGTGATCGGGATCGTCGCGTCGCGGTTGGTGGAGCGCTACGGCCGGCCCACGTTCCTCATCTGCTGGGACGACGACGGGCTCACCGGGCGCGGCTCGGGGCGGAGCATTGCCGGCTTCGATCTGCACGGCGCGCTGCAGCGCGTCGGCACGCATCTCGAGAAGTACGGCGGGCACCTGATGGCGGCGGGGCTGACGATCCGGCGCGACCGCTACGAGGGGTTCCGCGACGCGTTCCTCGGCGTCGCCGGCGCGCTGCTGGGGCCCGACGACCTCGCGCCCAGCCAGCGCGTGGACCTCGAGGTCCCGCTGAACATGGTGAGCGCCGACCTGGAGCGGCTGATGCGGCATCTCGAGCCGTGCGGCATGGGGAATCCGGCGCCGGTGTTCGGCGTGCGCGGCGCGCGCGCGCTCGGCGCCAAGCGCGTCGGCACCAATCACCTGCGCTTCACGCTCGATGACGGCTCCGGGGTGTTGCCGGCGATCGGGTTCCGCTGGGCGGACATGGTGCCGCAGACGTGGCTCGAGCAGCCGCTGGACGTCGCGTTTCGGCTGGAGCGCGACGACTGGCAGGGGCGGGTGACCTTACAAGCGCGGATTGCGTGCTTGGCGCCGGCGAAGTAAGAAATGCGGAATGCGGAATGCGGAACTACATGGCGAGGTCGGTTCGGACATGACACTCACATTGCCATTCCGCGTTCCACGTTCCGCATTCCGCATTCGCCTGTGATCCGCATCATCTCGGGCGAGTTCAAAGGCCGCCGGTTACGGACGCCCAAAGGGGGTTCCGTTCGCCCCACCGCGGATCGCGTGCGCGAAGCGTGGTTCAGTATTCTGCAGGGCGAGATTCCCGGCGCGCGGGTCCTCGATCTCTTCGCCGGCTCGGGCGCGCTCGGCCTCGAGGCGCTGTCGCGCGGAGCCGTGACCGTGGATTTTGTGGAGCAGCACCAGGCCGCGCTGGCGGCGATTCGGGAGAACGCCGGCACGCTGCAGGTGACCGAGCGGGTGACCATCCACCGGAGTGATGCCATGCGCTTCGCCGAACGGTTGCAACCGGGCGCCTACGACGTGGCGTTCGCCGATCCGCCGTACGCCGGTGACGCCGCCCAACGGCTGGTCGCGCTCTATCGCGCGACGCCGTTCGCGCGCGTGTTCTCGATCGAGCATGCCGCGGATCTTCCCCTCGCGGGCGACGACACGCGCCGCTATGGCGATACGGCCGTGACCTTCGTGTACGCCCCATGAAGCGCACCGCCGTCTACCCCGGCTCCTTCGACCCCGTCACCAGGGGTCACGAAGACCTGATCCAGCGCAGCCTCGGCTTCGCGGACCGGCTCGTGGTGGCGGTCGCCGTCAATGTCGTCAAGCAGCCGCTGTTCACCCTCGAAGAACGGGTGCGGCTGATCCGCGACGCCGTGCCCGACCCGCGCGTCGAGGTGCAGTCGTTCGACGGGCTGCTGGTGCAGTTCGCGCAGCAGGTCGGCGCGTCGCTGATCATCCGCGGGCTGCGCGCGGTGTCGGACTTCGATTACGAATTCCAGATGGCGCTGATGAACCGCAACCTCGCGCCCGAGATCGAAACCGTCTTTCTCGTGCCCGCCTTCGATCTCACCTATCTCAGCTCGAGTCTGGTGCGCGAGGTCGCGCGCTTCGGCGCCGACGTCTCGGCGCTGGTCCATCCCACCGTCCAGCAGGCCCTGAAGCGCAAGTTCGGAAAATGAGCTTCCTCGACCGCGTGTACGCGCGGGCCCGGGAGCGGAACGCGCGCATCGTCCTGCCCGAGGGGGACGACGCCCGAGTGCAGGAGGCGGCGCGGATCCTCGAGCGCGAAGGACTGGGTGTCGTCACGCTCCTCGATCGCACGATTCCCCATTCCCGATTCCCCGCCGTGATCGGCCATCTCCGCACCCGCCGACCCGACCTGTTCCCGACGGATGCCGCCGCCGCCCGGGCGCTGGAGCATCCCGTCGTACTCGGCGCCTGCCTCGTCGGGACCGGCGCGGCCGATGTCATGGTGGGCGGCGCGCACTATCCCACCGCCGACACGCTTCGTGCGGCCCTGTGGGCCGTCGGACCGGCGCCCGGCATCACGACCATCAGCAGCGCCTTCTATATGATGAAGGGGGACGTAGTCCTGACGTTCGCCGACTGCGCCGCCGTCCCCGATCCGACGCCGCCCCAGCTCGCCGATATCGCGGTCGCGGCGGCGCGCGACCGGCGGCGTATCGTGGGCGACGAGCCGGTCGTCGCTCTGCTGTCGTACAGTACCCACGCCAGCGCCGCGGGTCCGCGGGTGGAGCGGGTGCAGGACGCCATCGCCGCCCTGCGCCGCCGCCTGCCGCCGCCTGATTTTGCCTTCGACGGCGAGCTCCAGGGCGACGCCGCGCTCGTGCCTGAGGTCGCGGCGCGCAAGGCGCCGGAGTCGGCCGCGGCCGGCCGCGCCAACGTCCTCATCTTCCCCGATCTCGACAGCGGCAACATCGCCTACAAGCTGGTGCAGCGGCTCGGCGGGTGGGTCGCGCTCGGGCCGATCCTGCAGGGCCTGGCGCGGCCCATCTGCGACCTGTCGCGCGGCGCATCCGTCGATGATATTGTGAGCACGACAGCCATCGCCACACTGCAAGCGTGAGGGGGGAGTTCGGATGGGGTTCACCCTGAAGAAGGACAAGACCGGCATCGTCGTCGTGGGCGTGGATGGCCAGCTCATCGTCGGCAACCGGCAGGAGCTGAAGCAGAAAGTGCTCGACGCGCTGGAGGGGGGGGGGGGCGCGCGCAAATTCGTGATCGACTTCAGCAAGACGGGCTACATCGATTCCTCCGGACTCGGCGTGCTCGTCTCGCTCTCGAAAAAAATCCGCGAGCAGGGGGGCGAGCTGCGGCTCGCCGGCCTCAACGCCGATCTCCAGACGCTGTTCGAGCTGACCAAGCTCGACACCCTGTTCGCCATCACCGGGACCGCGGAGGAGGCGCTCGCCGCATTTTGACGTGACCGCCCTCCACCTGCAGGTCACCCCCGCCGCGATGAGCCTCGAGGTGCCGAGCGATCTCGGCGTGGTGGGCGACGCGGTCGAGCTGGTCGCGAGCCACCTGCCGCCCGGCGCCCTCTCCCCCCGCCGTCTCAGCTTCAACTTCCGCACCGCCTTCGCCGAAGCCCTCGGCAACGCCATTCGCTACGGGACCGGCGAAGATCCGTCCAAGACGGTGCGCGTCCGCGTCGAGCTGTCGCCCGACGCTGTGCGCATCCACGTCCTGGACGGCGGCCGCGGCTTCGATCGCGCTACCCTCCCCGATCCCACGCGGCCGGAGAACGTGGACCGCGAGGACGGCCGCGGGCTGTTCGTCATTCGCCACCTGGTCGACGACGTCGCCTTCAACGACACGGGCAACGCCATTTGCCTCACGCTCCGGGCGGGGTGCCCGGGGGGGGGGGGGCGGGGGCGGGGGCGGCAGCCGGAGGCCGGCTCGAGCGCCTCCTCTCGGCGCTCGCGTCGCTCTCGGGAGACCGGACGTCGCTGCGGCTGTGGCGCGTCGAGGGAGCACGGCTCCGGCTGGTCGTCGGTGAGCCGCCGCAGGACCCGGCCGGCTGGAGTCCGCCGCCGCCCGGCTGGTCCGGCGACGGCGGCCGTCTGGACACGCCCGAAGGTCCCGTCTGGTTCCAGCCGGTGCCCGGGGTGAGCGGCACCTGGCTCGAGATCAAGGGCGATGTGCGCAACGCCGACGAGTTGGCGGAGGTCGTGGGGGCGGTGCTCGGCGCCGAGCAGGAGACGGGGCAGGTGGCGGCCGAGCTGTCGGGCCGCTACGAGGAAATCGACCTGATCTACACGATCAGCGAGATCCTCGGTCACACGATCCGGCTGGACGAAGCGGCGAGCCGGATTCTGCGCGAGGTCTCGACCGTCGTGCGGGCCCGCCGTGCGACGCTGCTGGTGCACGATCCGCGCGCCAACGTGCTCCGCCTCGTCGCCCAGCGCGGCGTGGAGCTGCACGACCTCGATCCGATCGAAGTGGACGACCCCGAGTCGATCGCCGCGCGCGTGTTCCGCGAGATGCGGATCATCAGCTACGACCCGAGCGACCAGCGCGTTCCCAAGCCGCCCAATCCCATCGAGCGGAGTTATCGCGGCCAGGCGTTCCTGTCGGTGCCCGTGGTGTACGCCTCCCCCGGCCGGGCCTCGACGCCGATCGGCGTCATCAACCTCACCGACCGCGAGGGCGAAGACGCCTTCACGGCCGGCGATCGCAAGCTCGTCGCCGCGATCGCCAATCAGATCGGCGCGGCGGTGGAGAACGCGCGGCTGGTGCAGCGCGACCTCAATCAGCAGCGCGTGCAGCGCGAGATGGAGCTGGCGCACGATCTGCAGCTCAAGCTGCTGCCGTCGCCCGGCGTCGTGGCCGCGCGCGCCGACGTGGCGGCCCGCTGCGTACCCGCCGAATCGGTCGGCGGCGACTTTTACAACCTGCTGCCGCTGCACGACGAGCGGATCGGCGTCATGATCGGCGACGTGTCGAGCCACGGCTTCGGTGCCGCGCTCATCATGGCGCTCGCGATGGCCGCCTCCGGCATTCACGCCGAAACGGCGGAGTCGCCGGTCGACGCGCTGCGCAAGCTCGAGGAGTCGCTGGCCGACGAGCTGGCGCGCACCGAGATGTTCCTCAGCCTCTGCTACGCCGTCGTCGACCCCGCGCAGGGCAAACTCACCTACGCCAACGCGGGGCACGCCCACGCCTTTCTCGTCGCGGCCGATACCGGCGAGGTCACCCGGCTCGAAGCGACCCGCCCCCCGCTGGGGCTCGGCGGCGGGGGCGGGGAGCGCATGATTCCGTTGCGGCGTCACCAGACGATTCTCGCGCTCTACACCGACGGCCTGGCCGACGCCCGCGACCAGCGGGGCGGAGGCGAGGTGTTCGGCGACGAGCGCGTGCTGGGCCACGTCCGCAATCAGCGCGACCGTCCGGCGCGGCACATCCTCGAAGCGGTCTTCACTCACATCGCCGCGTTCACGGGCGGCGCGCCCGCGCACGACGACCGCACGCTGGTCCTCCTGAAAGTTTGAGGCTCGGCCAGCACTTTCTCTCCGACCCCGGGATCCTCGGGCGGATCGCGGACGCGCTGGACCCGGTGCCCGGCGAGACGGTCATTGAAATCGGGCCGGGAAAGGGAACGCTCACCGAGATTCTGCTCGCCCGCGGCTTGATGGTGATCGCCGTAGAGAAGGACCGGGCGCTGGCGGAGGAACTGCGTGCGCGGTACGCGGTGCGCGGTGAGCGGGAGAACTTGACCGTGATTGCCGGGGACGCACTGCGTCTCGACTGGCATCGCTTTCCCGCGCACCGCGCACCGCTCACCGCGCACAAGATCATTGGAAACATTCCGTATTACATCACGTCACCGCTACTCGAGAAGGCCATGGAGCCGCCCCTCCCGGCCCGGATCGTCTTTCTCGTCCAGGCGGAAGTCGCCGACCGGATCGCGGCGCCGCCGGGCGGCAAGACGTATGGCGCGTTGTCGGTGGGCGTGCAGGCGGTGTGTCGCGTGGAGCGGTTGTTCACCGTCGCCCCGGGGGCGTTCCGGCCGCCGCCCAAAGTGCGCAGCGCGCTGCTGCGGCTCACGCCGCTCGCCGAGCCGCTGGTCGCGCCGGCGGAGGCCAAGGCGCTGCGCGCGTTCGTCACGGCGTGCTTCTCGCGCCGTCGCAAGCAGCTGCACAACGCCGTGCCGGGGGCCACGGCGGAGGGGTTGCGGGCGCTGGGGTTCGATCCCCGCGCGCGGCCCGAGACGCTCGCGCCGCGGGATTTCGTGCGGCTCTTGCGCGGCAGTGCGCAATTGTGAAATAATTCACAATGCGGAAGATTTCCGACAGTACGATTCGTCGGCTGTCACTGTACCTCCGCTTCCTCGAGCAGGCCACGACGCAGGGACGCACCACCATATCGTCGGGGGAGCTGGCGAAGCTCGGCGGCACGACCTCCGCCCAGGTGCGCAAAGACCTCTCCTTTTTCGGCTCCTTCGGCAAACGCGGTCTCGGCTACACCGTTCCCGAGCTCGCCAGCCGCATCCGCGACATCCTCGGCCTGCAGCGCGGCTATCGCGTCGTCCTGGTCGGCGCCGGCCGCATGGGCGGCGCGCTCGTGCAGTACCAGGGCTTCAAGCAGCGGGGCTTCCACATCGCGGCGATCTACGATCAGGACGCCCGCAAGATCGGCTCGCGCTGGAACGGCCTCGTGGTGCGCGACGTGCGCCACCTCGAGACCGACCTCAAGAAGGAGCGCAGCGACATCGCCATCGTCGCGACGCCCGCCGACTCCGCGCAGCAGGTCGTGGACCGCCTCGTGCGCTGCGGCGTCAAGGCCATCCTCAACTTTGCGCCCGTCCCCCTCGCGGTCCCGCCCGACGTGCGCGTCAAGCACGTCAACATGGCGCTGGAACTGGAAACGCTGAGCTACGCGCTGGCGAACCGTTAGCTTTCCCCCCCATGCCCCGCGTTCACGTCACGTCCGAAATCGGCTCCCTCCGGTCCGTCCTGGTGCACACCCCCGGGAAGGAGCTGGTCGCGGTCACGCCCGGCAACCGCGAGGACTACCTCTACGACGACATCATCGACCTCGAGAACGCGCAGCAGGAGCATCGGCGGCTCGTCGCCGTGCTGGAGCGCTTCGCCGAGGTCCATGAAGTGCGCACCGTCCTGACCGACCTCGCGGCCCGGCCCGAGGTGCGGGAGTTCCTCACCACGCGGGCGCTCGAGGTCGTCCCCTCCGACGTGCTCGCCAAGCAGCTCAATGCGCTGCCCGCCGAGGATCTGGTCGCGCTGATGATCGAGGGCGCGATCGAAGAAGGGGGTCCCATCGCCCGCGCGCTGAACGAGGTCGCCTACGCGCTGCCGCCGCTGCCGAATCTCTTCTTCACGCGCGACGTCGGCATCGTCATCGGCGAGCACTCGATCATCGGGTCGATGCGGCACGGCGTGCGCTGGACCGAAGAGCTGCTGATCAAGGCGCTGTTCCGCTACGACGCGCGCTTCGAGAACGCCGGCATCCTGTACGACGGCTCGGAGGAGAAGCGCACGAACTACACCCTCGAGGGGGGCGACGTGCATCCGCTGCGCCCCGACCTCCTGGTGCTGGGGTTCAGCGAGCGGTCCAGCCCGGCGGCGCTCGACCTGCTGTGCGACCTCGTCTTCGAGCACTGCGGCGTCACCGACGTCGTGATCGTCGTGCTCCCCGCCGAGCGGACCGCCATCCATCTGGACATGATCTTCACGCAGATCGACCGCGAGCTGTGCTGCGTGTATCCGCCGCACTTTGTCGGTCCCGAGCGTCTCGCCGTGCTGCATCGCCGCAAACGCTCCAAGGGCGTGAAGGAGATGCCGAACTTCTTCGCCGCGCTCCAGGCGGTGGATCAGCCGCTCGAGCCGGTGTTCTGCGGCGGGAACCGGCGCACCCACCAGGAGCGCGAGCAGTGGGGATCGGCCTGCAACTTCATCGCGGTACGGCCGGGCGTCGTCCTCAGCTATGACCGCAACGACGTCACCCTGAACGAGCTCGCGAGCGCCGGATTCCGGCTGCTGCCGGCGGTGAGCTTCCTGACCGGCGACGAATCGCTGAAGCCGGGGGAGCGCTGCGTGATCACCATCGAAGGCAGCGAGCTGGTGCGCGGCGGCGGCGGGCCGCGCTGCATGACGCTGCCCCTGCGCCGGGACGATCTCTGATCGGCCTCAGCGCCTATCCGGCATCCGCGCTGGGGCTGTCCGGCCGGGCGCTCGCGTATCTGCAGTCGGGCGCCGGCCCCGCGGCGAGCCTGGCGATCGTGCGCGACGTCCTCGGCATCGCGCGGGCCAATCGCCACACCGCCGACCGCATCGCCGCGGCGCTGCTGGCCGCCGATCCCCGCTTTGCCCGCACCGCCGACGGCCGCTGGACCGCCGCGGTCCTCGACGTCGAGAGCCCGCCGCTCGACGCCTGCCGCTTTGCCGTCGTGGACGTCGAGACGACGGGCGTGCGCGCGTCTCGCGGCGATCGCATCATCGAGATTGCGGTGGTGCGGCTCGATGGCAGCGTCGCATTTCACAGCCTCGTGAATCCCGGCATCCCGCTCCCACCGTTCGTCCAGCGTCTGACGGGCATCGCGCCGTCGCTGGTGTCGGAGGCGCCGTCGTTCGACGCCATTGCCGACGCCGTCCTCGAGGCGTTGACCGGCTGCATCTTTGTCGCCCACAACGCCCGCTTCGATTGGCATTTCGTCTCGTCGGAAGTCGCGCGGACGCGCCATCTCGTGCTCCAGGGGCCGCGCGTCTGCACCGTGCGCCTCGCCCGGCGGCTGTTGCCCGACCTGCCGCGACGGAATCTCGATTCGGTGAGTGATCACTTTGGAATCGAGATCGAGGGACGCCATCGGGCGACGGGGGATGCGGTGGCGGCGGCGAAATGCCTGACGCGGCTGTTGAGCCTGGCGAAAGAGAACGGGGCGGTGTGCCTGGCGGATTTGGAGCAAACGCGGAAAGCGGAAGTGGGAACGCGGAACAGGACTGCCGACCGTTCCGCGTTCCGCGTTCCGCGTTCCACATTACCATGACCCACACGACCTTCCCAATCGGCCACCTCACCTGCCATGCTCTGGAGGGCGGTCGGCAGCACTTGGATGGTGGCGCCATGTTCGGCGTCGTGCCCAAGGTGCTGTGGGAGCGGCGGATCCCCGCCGATGCGCGCAATCGCATCCCGCTCGCGCTGCGCTGCCTGCTGGTCGAGCATCCGGACGGACTGGTGTTGATCGACACCGGGATCGGCAACAAGGAGAACGAGAAGTTCACGGACATCTACGGCGTCGAGAACGCCGGCCAGGGCGGCCGCACGGCGCTCGAGGACGCGCTGGGGGAGCTGGGCCACGCACCGGACGACGTGCGCTGGGTGATCAACACGCACCTGCATTTCGATCACGCCGGCGGTGACCGCTGCCGTGATCCCGACGGGACGCTGCGGCTCGCGTTCCCCAACGCCCGCTACGTCGTGCAGCGGCGCGAGCTGGACTTTGCCGCTCACACCAACGAGCGCACCGCCGGAAGCTATCTCGCCCACACCTTCGAGCACGTGCCGTTCGAGCTGATCGACGGGGACGTGGAGGTCCTGCCCGGCATCCGCGCGCTCCCCACCCCCGGGCACGTGCCGTATCACAATTCCATGCTGATCGAGAGCGGGGGCGAGACGGCGTGTTTTGTCGCCGATCTCGTGCCGACGTCGGCGCATCTGCCGCTGCCCTGGATCATGGGCTATGACCTGGAGCCGCTGGTGACGCTCGAGACCCGGCGCCGGTTATACCAGCGCGCCGAGGCGGAGCAGTGGCTGCTGGTGTTCGAGCACGACCCGGTGACGGTGGCGGGGCGGCTGGGGAAAGAGGGCAAGGGTGTCGGACTTGTAAAGCCTATCACGCTCGGCTAACTTGACGGCCACAATTTGGAAGCGGGCGCAGCGCGCCCCACCCGCATGCCTCTCGCAGGAGAGTGCTCCAGGGTTCGATGATCCGAACCCCCGTCCGGGGGTGAGGTTGCGGACTTTGGGTGGGCTACCGAGGTCCGCTTTTGTACGTCCGTAAAGGAGACTGCACACCTGGCCATTCCTGACAGCAGAGCCCCGCGGACGCGCGTGAACCGGCAGATCCGGATCAGTCCGGTGCGGGTGATCGCGGACAACGGCGATCAGCTCGGCGTGCTGACGATCGATGACGCGCTGGCCGCCGCGCACGAACGGGGACTCGATCTGGTGGAAGTCGCGCCGCTCGCCCGGCCGCCCGTCGTCAAGATCATGGATTACGGCAAGTTCAAGTTCGAGCAGGCGAAAGCGGCGCGGGCCGCGAAGAAAAAGCAGCACGTGATTCATCTGAAAGAAGTGAAATACCGCCCCGGGATCGACGATCACGATTTCGATTTCAAGACCCGGCACGCGCGGGAGTTCCTGGTGGAAGGCAACAAGGTGAAAGTGACGATGATGTACCGCGGCCGGCAGATGGCGCACATCGAGCTGGGCCGGGACGTGCTCGATCGCGTCGCCCTCGAGCTGAAGGACATCGGCAAGATCGAGCAGGAGCCGAAGCTCGAAGGCCGCAACATGTCGATGGTCCTCGCCCCGAAGTAAGGAGTCTGGGATGCCGAAGATGAAATCCAAGCGCGCCCTGCGGAAACGGGTGCGCCTGACGGGCACGGGCAAGATGCGCCGCTATCGCGCCTACAAGCGGCACATCGCGACCAAGAAGCACCCCAAGCGGAAGCGTCACCTGCGCAAGGCGACGCTGGTTTCGCACGCCGAGCGGCGCCTGAAGCGCCTGCTCATGGCCTAAAGGACGGCTTATGCCTCGCGTCAAGAGCAATGTCGCGCGCCTGAAGCGCAAGAACAAAGTGATGAAGCTCGCCAAGGGCTACTGGGGCGGGCGCAGCAAGCTGTGGAAAGCCGCCAAAGAGGCCACCGAGCGCGCCGCGAAATACGCCTACCGCGACCGGCGCCGCAAAAAGGGCGACTTCCGCCGGCTGTGGATCACGCGCATCAACGCCGCCGCGCGCCTCCACGCGCTGTCGTACAACCGCCTCATGAACGGCCTCCGCAAGGCGGGCGTCGAGATCAATCGCAAAGTCCTGGCCGACATCGCCGTCCGCGACCCGGCGGCGTTTGAACAGATCGCGGAGGTCGCCAAGAAGGCTCTGTAACAATGCGCCTCGACGAGCTGCGGGAGCGTCTCAAAGAAATTCCGCAGGCCGATGCACGCCGGCTCCAGGAGCTCAAGACCGAGCTGCTGGGTCGCCGCGCCGGCGCCCTCACCGAAATCCTCAAAACGCTGCCCACCCTCGACGCGGAGACCCGCAAGCAGGTGGGCGGCGCGGCCAACGCGCTGAAGCGCGAGCTCGAGCGCGCCATCGACGAGCGCGAGCAGGCCCTCGCCCGCGGCAAAGCCGCGCGCACCGGCCAGGGGATCGACCTCACCATGCCGGGCCGGCCCGTCTGGCGCGGCGGCCTGCACATCGTCACCCAGGTCGTGAGCGAGATCTGCGACATCTTCCGCGAACTCGGCTTCACCCGCGCCGTCGGCCCCGAGGCGGAGACCGAGCGCAACAACTTCTTCGCGCTCAACTTCCCCCCCGATCACCCCGCGCTCGATGCCCAGGACAGCTTCTACCTGGGCGGCGACGCGCTGCTGCGCACCCACACCTCGCCCGTGCAGATCCGCACGCTGGAGCACTACCCGCCGCCGGTGCGCGTCGTCATCCCGGGCGCCTGCTACCGCCGCGATCCCTTCGACGCGTCGCACTCGCCGGTGTTCGAGCAGATCGAGGGGCTGGCGGTGGATGACGGGCTGACGTTCGTCGATCTGAAGGCCACGCTCGCGACGTTCGCGCGCCGCTTCTTCTCGCCCGATACCGCCGTGCGGTTCCGGCCGTCGTACTTCCCGTTCACCGAGCCGTCGGCCGAGATGGATGTCCGCTGCCAGCTCTGCGCCGGCGCGGGCTGCCCCGCCTGCAAGCAGACCGGCTGGATGGAGATCCTCGGCTCGGGCATGGTGCACCCCGCGGTGCTCGAGAACTGCGGCGTGGACGCCGAGCGCTATACGGGGTTCGCGTGGGGCATGGGACCGCAGCGCATCGCCATGGTCCGCCACGGCATCCCCGACATCCGCCTCTTCTTCGAGAGCGACATGCGGTTTCTGGAACGGTTCTCCGGGATCGACAGCCGGTGATCGTCTCCCGCCGCTGGCTGGAAGCGCTCCTCGGCCGCCCGCTCGTCGCGCAGGAGGTGGCCGACCGTCTGGCCGCGCAATGCGCGCCGGTCGATGCCGTGATCCCGCTGCACCAGGACCTCGGCGCGGTGGTCGTCGCCCGGGTGCAGGACGTGAAGCAGCACCCCAACGCCGATCGGCTGACGGTGTGCGTCGTGGACGCCGGTGGCGCAGCGCCTCTCGAGGTGGTCTGCGGAGCTCCCAATGTCCAAGCAGGAAAAGCGTATCCATTCGCTCCGGTCGGCGCGACTCTTCCGGGTGGGTTAAAGCTCGAGCGGCGCAAGATTCGCGGCGTCGAATCGAACGGCATGCTCTGCTCGGCGAAGGAGCTGGGCCTGGGCGCAGACCACGCCGGCATTCTCGAGCTGGACACCGATGCCGCGCCGGGCACGCCTTTCCTCGACGCCGTCCCGGTGCGCGACGACCAGATCGTCCTCGACGTCTCGGCGAATCGACCCGATCTGCTGAGCCATAAAGGGGTGGCTCGGGAGCTGGCGGCGGGATTGGGCGGGACAGTGAAGCTTCCGACGGTCGGACGGCCTGACGGCCCGACGGGCGCAGTGCCATCGGCCGTCCGGCCGTCCGGCCATCAGGCCGTCGTTGATGGTGTCGCGGTCCGCCTCGAGGATCCCGAAGGCGCCCCGCGCTACCTGATCGCGGTCCTGCGGGGAGTGACGGTACGCCCCAGTCCGGCCTGGCTTGCCCATCGCCTTTCGTCCCTCGGCCAGCGGTCGATCAACAACATCGTGGACGCCACGAACTACATCCTGTTCGAGATCAATCAGCCGCTGCATGCGTTCGATCTCGCCAAGCTGCGGGGGCCGGCCGTCGTCGTGCGCCGGGCGACCGCGTCCGAGAGAATCGTCACGTTGGACGGCGTCACGCGCAGTCTGACCCCGGAGATGACCGCCATCTGCGACGCGGAACGCGCGACGATCGTCGCCGGCGTCATGGGCAGCGCGGACTCCGAAGTCTCCCAGAGCACGACCGACATCGTGCTCGAGTGCGCCTACTTCCAGCCGACGCGGATCCGGCGCACCCGCCGCGCGCTCGGCATCTCGAGCGAATCGAGCTATCGTTTCGAGCGCGGCATCGACATGCTCGCCATGCCGGAGGCGCTGGCGCGCGCCATCGAGCTGATCCGCGCGGTCGCGGGTGGGGAGATGCGCGAGGCGCCGGTGGACCTCTGGCCCGAGCCGCAGCAGCCGCGCAGCGTGTTCCTGCGCGAGGACCGCGTTGCGCATCTGCTCGGCGTCGCCGTACCGCGGCCGGAGATCGAGCGGCTGCTGTCGAGCGTCGGCTTTGTCGCCGCGCCCAAGGGCGAGCGGCTCGCGGTCCAGGTCCCGGGGTGGCGGCCCGACGTCACGCGCGAGGTGGACCTGATCGAGGAAGTCGCCCGGCTGCGGGGCTACGACTCCTTCCCGGTGGAGCTCCGGCCCTACCGCCTCGGGACGGTCCCCGATGCGCCCGCCGAGCAGACGCTCGACCGGATGCGCGAGACGCTGGCGCGCGCGGGGCTGTTCGAGGCCCGAACGCTGCCGCTCGGCCCCGCCGATGCCCCTGACGCGATCGCGGTCGTGAACCCGCTCTCGGCGGAGGAGGCCCATCTGCGCAGCCAGCTGCTGCCGGGCCTGGTGCGCCGGGTCGAGCACAATTGGGCGCTCGGGCAACGGGACGTGCGGCTGTTCGAGGTCGGGACCGTTTTCCGGCCGTCCGGCCGCGGGGCCGATGGACCGTCGTCCCTGCCAGACGAACAGCTCCGGCTCGGCGTCGTCCTGACCGGTGCGCGTCACCCCTCCCACTGGTCCGCCCAGAGTTCGAAAGTACCTGATATGGACATATGGGACTTGAAGCACCACTTTGAGTTAGCTGTTGCGGCCGCATGCCCCGCTTGCGACATTCGTCCCGCGGAATCGGGGACAGGGTGGGTGGCGCTCGAGTCGGACGGTGGGGAGCAGCGGGGGTGGGCCGGGCCGCTCGAGGCGGACGCCCCCAAGTGGGCCGGCTCGCTGTTGGGGCTGGAGGTGCGGATCGCCGTCGGCGCTCCGTCGCTGCCGCGCTACGAGGCCCTGCCGACCCAGCCGCCCGTCTTGCGGGATCTCTCCCTGGTGGTGCCGGGTGGAGTGACCGCGGCGGCCGTCGCGGTGGTGCTGCGGCGGGTGGGCGGTACGCTGCTCGAGCGGCTCGACGTGCTCGATGAATATCGCGGTGCGGGGGGGGGCTTGCCGGAAGGCACACGCGGCGTGACGTGGCGCTGCACCTTCCGCGATCCGGACCGGACGTTGACGGAACGGGAGATCGATGCGCTGCTCGGCCGGATGCTGAGCGCGCTGGAGGAAGACCTTGCCGTACGCCGGCGACAGACTTGATGCGCGTCATGCGATTGACCAGCTCGAGGCGATCCTGCGGGAAGTCGCCGAGGAGTTGGCGGGCTGGCGCTCGCGCGCCCAAAAAGCTGAGGCGGAGCTGAAGCTGCGCGCGGCGAGCGGGACCCCGCCGGTGCGCCACCCGGAGCTCGAGTCGGAGAACCGCGTCCTGCGCCAGCGCATGGAAGGCGCGCGCACGCGCGTGAACGATTTGCTGCAGCGGCTGACGTTTCTCGAAGAGCAGGCGCGCGAAAACGGCGGTCACAAGTGACCACGAAAAAACACGCCGTCCGCGTCATGATCGGCGGGGAGGAGTACACCGTCCGGTCGGACCTCGCGCCCGAGTACACGCGGGAGGTCGCGGCATACGTCGACCAGGCGCTGAAGCAGGTGCTGAGCCAGGGGCCGCTCGTGGAGAACCACAAGGCGGCGATTCTGGCGGCGCTCGACATCACCAACGAGCTGTTTCAGGCGAAGCAGAGCGAACGGGAAGTGGCCGCCCGGTTGGCCGCGGTGGCCGACGATCTGGCGAAAATGTTGCCGCCGGCCAAGCGGAAAGCGCTCAGCGCCGGCTGACAAGACGCGTCCTCACGCCCTGGCCCCCTCTCCCTGTGGGAGAGGGGGAACGGGGGTGAGGACTGGAGATAGATCTCTATGGAGCAGTGGCCCAGCCTGATCGCGGCCGTTCTCGGCGGTGTGATCGCCGCGGGAATGGCCTTTTATGTGTGGGGACGGCGCATCGAGCGCCGGGCGGCGGACGCGAGCGGCCGGCTGGTCCTCGCGGCCAAGGAAGAGCTGATGAGCGTCCGCGAGAACCTCCACCGGACCCTCGATGACAAGCTCGCCGGCGTGGACCGCCGCGATCAGGCGCTGCGCAAGCTGGAGCAGGAGATCGAGGCGCGCGGCCGCGCGCTGTCGGGTCGCGAGCAGGAGATCAGCCTGCGGCTGGAGCGCGTCGCCGGGCTCACCGCGCAGGAAGCGCGCGAGGAGCTGATCCGCCATCTGGAGGACGAAGCCCGCGACGAGGCGGCGGCGCTCATGCGCGACATCAAGGAACAGGCGCGCAAGAACGCCGACCGCGAGGCGAAAAAGATCATCGCGCTCGCCATCCAGCGCATGGCCGCCGAGCAGACCGCCGAATCCAGCATCTCGGCCGTGCCGCTGCCCTCCGACGACATGAAGGGGCGGATCATCGGCCGTGAAGGGCGGAACATCCGCGCCTTTGAAGCCGCCACCGGCGTGGACGTCATCATCGACGATACGCCCGATACCGTGGTCGTGTCCTGCTTCGAGCCGGTGCGCCGCGAGGTGGGCCGGCTGGCGCTCGAGCGCCTCATCGCCGACGGACGGATCCATCCCGGGCGCATCGAAGAGGTGGTCAAGAAGGCGCAGGCCGACGTCGACGCCGGCATCGTCGAAGCGGGCGAGCAGGCGGTGTACGACACCGGCATCCGCGGCCTGCACCCCGAGCTGGTGAAGCTCGTCGGGCGCATGAAGTACCGCACGTCGTACGGCCAGAACATCCTCGAGCACTCCAAGGAAGTCGCCTGGCTCGCCGGGATCATGGCGGGGGAGCTGAAGCTCGACGCCACCCTGGCCAAGCGCGGCGCGCTGCTGCACGATATCGGCAAAGTGCTGACGCACGAGCACGACGGCACCCACGTGCAGCTCGGCGTCGAGGTCGCGACCAAGTACGGCGAAAGCGCGATCGTGATCAACTGCATCGCCGCGCACCATGACGACGCGCCGCACGAAACGCCGATCAGCGTCATCGTGCAGGCGGCCGACGCCGTCTCCGGCTCCCGCCCCGGCGCGCGGCGCGAAGCGTTCGAGACGTACGTCAAACGGCTCGCCCAGCTCGAGCGGCTGGCCGCCAACTTCCCCGGCGTCGAAAAGGTGTTCGCGATCCAGGCGGGCCGGGAAGTGCGCGTCGTCGTCACGCCCGATGCGGTGGACGACCAGGCGGCGACACGCCTGACCGACGAGATCGCCCGCCGCATCGAGCGCGAGCTCCAGTATCCCGGACAGATCAAGGTCGTCGTGATTCGCGAGACCCGGGCGGTGGACTTTGCCCGCTAACGGAGCCGCCCGCATCATCGACGGTACCGCCGTCGGGCAGGCGATGCGGGCCGAGCTCGCCACGGACGTCGCCGTGCTGAAAGGGAAGGGCGTCACGCCGGGCCTGGCCGTCGTGCTCGTGGGCGATAACCCGGCGTCCGAAGTGTACGTCCGCATGAAAGTGAAGGCGTGCGACGACGCCGGCTTCTATCACGAGTCCGTCCGGCTGCGCACAGCGACAACCGAAACCGAGCTGCTCACGCTGCTCGATCGTCTCAACGCCGATTCCAGGATTCACGGCATCCTCGTGCAGCTGCCGCTCCCCAAGCAGATCGACAGCACCCGCGTGCTCCAGAGCGTCGATCCCCGCAAGGACGTGGACGGGTTCCACCCCGTCAACGTCGGCAGGGTGTCGATCGGCGATCCGACGGGGTTCCGGCCGGCGACGCCGTACGGCGTGCAGCAGCTGCTGCTCCGCAGCGGCATCGAGACCAGAGGGAAGCACGCCGTCGTCGTGGGCCGGTCGAACATCGTCGGCCGGCCGATGGCCGCGCTGCTGCTCCAGGACGGCCCCGGCGGCAACGCCACCGTCACCGTCTGCCACTCCCGCACGGCGGATATCGGCGAGCAGACCCGCCGGGGCGACATCCTCATCGTCGCCATCGGGAAGCCCGAGTTCATCAGCGGCGACATGATCAAGCGCGGCGCCACGGTCATCGACGTCGGCGTGAACCGCGTGGACGACCCCTCGCGCAAGAGCGGCTACCGGCTGGTGGGCGACGTGAACTTCGAGCAGGCGACGCAAGTGGCGTCGGCGATCACGCCGGTGCCGGGCGGCGTCGGTCCGATGACGATCACGATGCTGTTGTACAACACGGTCCAGGCGGCGCGGCAGTGGGCCCCCCGCAGCCACTAGACCTGTTCGCCGCGGCGTCCGCCGAGGGCGCGTGGACCGTCGGCGAGGTCACGCGCCGCGCCCGCGCGGTCGTCGAGGCCGGGCTGCCGCCCCTCTGGGTGCGCGGCGAAATCGCGAATTTCAAAGCGTGGCGCAGCGGCCACTGGTACTTCTCCCTGCGCGACACGACGGCGCAGCTGCGCTGCGTCATGTTCGCCAAGCAGAACTTCCGGTTGCCGGCGCCCAGCGACGGCATGCAGGTGTTCGTCTTCGCGCGCCCGTCCCTGTACGAAGAGAAGGGCGAGTTCCAGCTCACCGTCATGGAGCTTCTGTCCACCGAGCAGGGCGGACTGTGGAAGCTGGCCTTCGAGAAGGCGAAGGCGGCGCTCACCAAAGACGGCTTGCTCGATCCCGCCCGCAAACGGCGCATGCCGGCGTTCCCGCGGCGCATCGCGGTCGTCACGAGCCCCGACGGCGCGGCGCTGCGCGACATCCAGGCCGTCGTCGCGCGCCGCTGGCCGCTCGCCGAGCTGGTGGTCGTCCCCGCGCAGGTGCAGGGCGCCAAGGCCGAGCAGTCGGTCTGCTCGGCGCTGCATCGCATTCGCCGGCTGCCGGTCGACGTGCTGATCGTGGGGCGCGGCGGCGGCTCGATCGAAGATCTCTGGGCGTTCAACAGCGAGAAGGTCGCGCGCGCCGTCGCCGCCATGCCGATGCCGGTGATCTCGGCCGTGGGCCATGAGACCGACGTCACGCTGTGCGATCTCGTCGCCGACCTCCGCGCGGCCACGCCGTCCGCCGCCGCGGCGGCGGCGACGCCCGACCGCGCCGAGGTGCTGGCGCACTGTGGCGTCGTGGGGCAGCGCCTCGCCCGGGCGCTGCGCACCGCCTCGCGCCACGCCGTCGAACGGCTGGACCGGACCGGCGATCGCCTGGCGCGGTGCATGGAGTCCCGCCTCGAGCAGACCCGCGCTCGGCTCACCGCGCACAGCGCGCATCTCGAGGCGCTCAGTCCGCTCCGCGTCCTCGCCCGCGGCTACGCGGTGGCGCGGGATGCCGACGGCCACGTGGTGAAGCGGGTCGCGCAGCTGCCCGCCGGCACGGAATTCCGGCTGCGGGTCACCGATGGAGAGGTCCATGCCCGGGTTGAATGAGCAGCTCGAGCGGCTCGAAGCCATCGTGCGGCGGCTCGAGTCCGAAGATCTGAGTCTCGACGACGCCCTCAAGCTCTTCGAGGAAGGGGTCGAGCGGCTGCGGACGGCACGCGAGCAGCTCGCGCAGACGGAGCTCAAAGTGCGGAAAGTGTTGGAGCTTGAAGGCTCAGATCAGTAGCTATCTCGCCGACGCCCGGGCCCGTGTGGACGCGGTGCTCGAGCAGTGGGCGGCCCATGGGGATGCGGTCATCCGCTACAGCCTGCTGGGCGAAGGCAAGCGCCTGCGGCCCACGCTCGTCTTCGCGTCCCATGAGGCGTTGAACGGCGGTCCCACCGGCGGCGTCGCCGAGCTGGCCGCCGCGGTCGAAGTGGTGCACGCCTACTCC
Organism: Gemmatimonadales bacterium; assembly: GCA_030699545.1. Taxonomy (GTDB): domain Bacteria; phylum Gemmatimonadota; class Gemmatimonadetes; order Gemmatimonadales; family GWC2-71-9; genus 20CM-2-65-7. The sequence continues at coordinate 19,303 of JAUYMC010000045.1, forward strand.
CTCGTGCACGACGATCTGCCCTGCATGGATGACGACGACTTGCGCCGCGGGCGGCCGACGGCGCACCGGGCGTTCGACATCCCGCGCGCCACCCGGGCCGGCTATCAGATGGTGGCGCTCGCGGCGCGCGTCCTGACGCACGGCCTGGCGCAGCTCGACCTGTCGGAGAGCCGGCGCCGGGAGATCGCACTGGAGCTGTTCCGCGCCGCGGGAGCGGGCGGCATGATCGGCGGCCAGGCGCTCGACCTCGAAGCGGAGGCCAAGCGGCTGCCGATCGGCCAGCTCCAAGACGTGCACCAGCGCAAGACGGGCGCGCTCATCGCGGCGTCCTGCGTGATCGGAGGGCTGTCGGCGGGGGAGACGGTAGGCCGCGGGCACATCGACGCGCTGCGGGCCTATGGCGAAGCGATCGGGCTCGCCTTTCAAATCGCCGACGATGTGCTCGACGCCACCGCCACATCCGACCAGCTCGGCAAGACGGCCGGCAAGGACGCCGCTCACGCCAAGGCGACGTTCGTCACCCTCCTCGGCGTCGGCGCGGCCCGCGCGGAGGCCGAGCGGCTCGCCGCCAGGGCGGTGGACCAGCTGCGCCAGGCGGGGTTAGCTTCTCCGACATTGATGGAGCTGGCGCACTACATTGTGACTAGGCCCAACTGACCCCATGCCCCTACTCGACGCGATCCACGGTCCCGACGACGTCAAAGCCCTGCCGCCCGAGGCGCTCCAGCCCCTCGCCGACGAGGTGCGCCAGCGGCTGATCGACGTGGTCTCGCAGACGGGCGGGCACATCGGGGCGGGGCTGGGCGTCGTCGAGCTGACCGTCGCGCTGTGCGCGGCCTTCGACTCCCCCACCGACAAGATCGTCTGGGACGTCGGTCACCAGGGCTATCCCTGGAAGATTCTGACGGGCCGCAACGATCGCTTCCCGACGCTGCGCCAGCCCGGCGGCCTGTCCGGCTTCCTGCGGCGCAGCGAAAGCGCCCACGACCAGTTCGGCGCGGGGCACGCCGGCACGGCGCTGTCCGCCGCCTTCGGCATGGCCGCGGCGCGCGATTTGAAGGGCCAGGAGTTCGAGGTCGTGGCGGTCGTCGGCGATGGGGCGATGACGTGCGGCCTGCCGTACGAAGCCCTGAACAACGCCGGCGATTCGGGCCGCGACATCATCGTCGTCCTGAACGACAACGGCATGTCGATCGCCCCCAACGTCGGGGCGCTCAACAAGTACCTCGGCTCCATCGTCGCGAGCCCGATCACGGTCCGGATCCGGGAGAAGGTGAAGCACCTCATCGAGCGCGCCTCGCACGTCGTTGGCGGCAAGAAGCTCGTAGACTTCGCCAAGAACGTCGAAGAGAGCATCAAGAACCTCTGGTCGCCGGGCATGCTGTTCGAGGAGCTGGGCTTCCGCTACTTCGGACCGATCGACGGCCACGACATTCCGCAGATGCTCCACACCTTCGAGATCATGAAGACCCTGAAGGGTCCGCGCGTGGTGCACGTCATCACCGAGAAGGGCAAAGGCTTCCCGCTGCCCGAGCCCGACATCGAGAAGTACCACGCCCGGGCCCCGTACGACCCGGTGACGGGGAAGCTCAAGCCCGTGAACCCCGGGGGGGGGCCACCGCAGTGGACCAGGCTGTTCGGTGACGCGCTGACGCAGCTCGCCGCCGAGCATCCGGAGTTCGTCGTGATCACGGCGGCGATGCCGTCGGGGACGGGGACGAACATCTTCCAGAAGAAGTGGCCGGGGCGCTTCTTCGACGTCGGCATCGCCGAGGGTCACGCCACGACGTTTGCGGCGGGTCTGGCGACGCAGGGCGTGCGTCCCATCGTCGCGATCTACTCCACGTTCCTGCAGCGCGCGTATGACAGCATCATCCACGACGTCGCGATCCAGAAGCTGCCGGTGATCTTCTGCATGGACCGCGCGGGGATGGTCGGCGAAGACGGCCAGACGCACATGGGACTGTTCGACATCGCCTATCTGCTGGCGGTGCCGCACATGACGGTCACGGCGCCCAAGGACGGTGCTGAATTGATCGGGCTGTTGCGCTGCGCGCTGGCCCACACCGACGGGCCGTTCACGCTGCGCTATCCGCGCGACAAGGCGCCCGCCGAGCCGCCGCCCGCCGCCGAGGTTCCGACGATTCCCTATGGGACCTGGGAGGTGCTGCGCAAGGGCAAGGACTGCGCGATCATCGCCGTGGGCGTGATGTGCAAGCCGGCCCTGGATGCGGCCGATGCGCTCGCCGCCGATGGTCTCGCCGCCACCGTGGTGAACGCGCGGTTCCTGAAGCCGATGGACCGCGAGACGCTCGACGCCCTGGCGCGCGACCACCGGCTGCTCGTCGCGGTCGAGGACGGGACCGTCGTGAACGGATTCGGCGCCGCGCTCGCCGCGCTGGTCCAGACGACGGCGCCCGACACCCGCGTCGTCGCGCTCGGCGTCCCCGATCGCACCTACGAGCACGCGCCGCGCGCGCAGCAGCTCGCCGAGGTCGGCCTCACGGGTCCCGGCATCGCCGCGCGCATCCGGGCGCTCGCCGCCGAAGAGTCGCCCACCACGCGATGAACGTCGGGGTCGTCGGCAACCCCACTTACCCCGACCTCGGCTCCATTCTGGCGACCCTCGCCGGAGCGGCGTCGCGTTTCGGCCTCACCCTCTACAGTGAAGCAAGTCTCCAGCCGCTCTGGGGCGACGGGCAGCCCGCGCCGCCGCCGCGGCTCGCGGACGCGCCGCTGCTCGACTGCCTCATCACGCTGGGCGGCGACGGCACCCTGCTGCGCGGCGCCCGGCTGCTGAACGGCGCCAACACGCCCATCCTCGGCGTCAACCTCGGCCGCGTCGGCTTTCTCACGACCGTCACGCCCGACATGCTCGACTTCGCGCTGGACGCGCTGGTCCGTCAGGCGTACGCCACGGAATCGCGCCTGGCCCTGATCCCGTCGATCGTGGGGAAGGGAGGCAAAGGCCCGACCCGCGAGCAGCCCATCGTGCTGAACGATGTCGTGGTGCACAAGGGCGGCGTGGCGCGCGTCGTGCGAGTCAAGGTGTCCGTCGATGGCGACGAGGTCGCGCAGTATTCGGCGGACGGCATCATCGTCTCCACGCCGACGGGATCGACGGCGTACTCGATGTCGGCCGGCGGCCCGATCGTCGTGCCCGGCGTGGACGCGATCGTCGTGACCGCGATCTGCCCGCACACGCTCGCCGTGCGCCCGCTGGTGCTGCCGTCCCATGTGACGATCTCGATTCAGCCGATTCCGCCGTGGACCGACGAGGTGCTCGTCTCCTTCGACGGCCAGGTGGGCTCGGCGATGCAGCAGGGGGAGCGGCTCGAGGTGCGCCGCGCGCCCCAGCCGGTGTTGCTCATCCGCCTGGGGCCCGAGAGCTACTTCAAGCGGCTGCGCCGGAAGCTGCACTGGGGCGATTTGACCGATCGGGTGCGCCGCTAGTGCTGACGGAGCTGCGGGTCCGCGACCTCGCCGTCATCGCGGACGTCACGCTGCCCCTCGTCCCCGGTCTCAACGTCCTCACCGGCGAGACGGGTGCCGGCAAATCGATGGTCGTGGACGCGCTGGCGCTGCTGCTGGGCGAGCGCGCGTCGGCGGACGCCGTCCGGCCCGGCGCCGACAAGACGATCATCGAGGGCGCGTTCGAGTTCGGGTCCGCGGTGCACCGCCATCTCCTGTCGCCCTTCGCCGCCCTCGGCGTCGAGCTCGAAGACGGCCGGCTGATCCTGAAGCGCGAAGTCCATAAAGAAGGAAAGTCCCGCGCCTGGGTGAACGGCTCTCCCACCACGATCGGCGTGCTCGCGGAGATCGGCGCGCTGCTCGTGGACCTGCACGGCCAGCACGACACGCAGTCGCTGCTCCGCGCCGACGCGCAGCGCGACATCCTCGACGCCTACGCCGACGCGCAGGTCGAGCGGGTGGCGGTGCGGGACGCGCATAGCCGGCTGGCGGAGCTGGAACGGCGGGAGCGCGAGCTCTCCGCCAAGCAGGACGACGTGCGCCGCAAAGCCGACTACCTGCGCCACGTGCTCCAGGAGATCGAACGGGCGGCGCCCAAGCTCGGGGAAGACGACGCCCTCGACACCGAAGCGAAGCGGCTGTCCCACGCCGATGAGCTGGGCCGGCTCGCGCGCGAGCTCGAGGAGGCCGTCGACACCGCCGCGCTCTCCCGCGCCCAGCGGATTCTGGCGCAGCTGCTGCGGGTCGATGGGTCGGTGGGGAAATGGCAGGAGCTGCTCGATGCCGCCTTCGCCAACGCCGGCGAGCTGGCCCAGGCGGCGCGCGACTACGCGAGCGCGATCGAAACCGATCCGGGGCGGCTCCAGGCCGTCGAAGCGCGCCGCGACCTGCTGTTCCGGCTCCAGCAGAAGCATGGGCCGTCGATCGCCGACGTCCTCGCCGCGCGCGACACCGCGGCCCGCGAGCTGGAGCTGCTCGACACCGCCGATCTCGACCTGCGCAACATCGCGGGGGAGCGCGCCAGCGCCGCGGACGAATTCGGCCGCGCCTGTGCGGCGCTCACCACCAAGCGCGCAGCGGGGGCCAAGAGACTGTCCCGCGCGGTGAACAAGTTGCTCCCCGCGCTCGGGATGCCGGAGGGACGCTTCGGAGTATCTCATTCCCCATTCCCCAATCCCCGGGTCGATGGGGCGGAGGGAATCACGTTCGAAGTGGAGCTCAACCCGGGGTTGGGATCACGCCCTCTCGCGCGTGTCGCGTCGGGTGGGGAACTGTCGCGCCTCATGCTCGCCCTGAAGGTGGTGCTCGCCGCGCACGACGCCGTTCCCACGCTCGTCTTCGACGAAGTCGATCAGGGCATCGGCGGAGAGATCGGGGGCAGTGTGGGCGAAGCGCTGACGGCGGTGTCGCGCGGCGGGCGCCAGGCGCTCGTCATCACCCATCTGCCGCAGATCGCCGTGTTCGCCGATCAGCACCTCGTGGTCGCGAAAGGCGCCAAGGGCGGCGTAGCGACGAGCGACGTGCGGGTCGTGGACGGCGAACCGCGAACGAAGGAAATCGCGCGGATGCTGGGGGATGCCGATATGGTGACGGCGCGGCGGCACGCCGCCGAGCTGCTTAAAACGGCCAGCGAGAAGTCCGCATCACCACTCGAAACACCGACCCGGCGGGGATAACCGCGCCGGGCGCGCCCCCCGTGGCGCTGACCGTCTGCTCGATCGACACGGCGCCTTCCACCCGCGACCCCATGTAGCTGATCGCCACACCGAGGCGCACTTGCCGCTCGGCGGTGCCGGTATCCAGCACACGCGCCGCCACCGGGCTGCCCAGCGCGGTCGCCACCGCGATCGAGTCCTGCGCGGAGCGATAGGCGTAGTGGTCGTGTGCGCGCACCCAGTACGCGGCGGTGGGGCCGACCGCGAAATGGCGGGAGAAGCGGTACATCGGGGCGACGTCGATGCCTATGTAGTCGCCCGGGTCCCAGTCGAGGCGCGCTGTGGCGGCGCGGGGCACCAGCAGCATCGCCGAGGGCCCCACACGGCGCTCCCGCGTGCCGGCCTGCTGCCGTCCCAGGCGCAGCGCGGCGTTCAGCCAGAGCCGACCGCCCACGATCAGCTCCTGCGCCACCCGTGCTTCGACGTCGAGCTGGTGATCGCCGGTGGGGATGTCGAACAGCCGGTGCGGGGAATCGAGATGCCCGGTGGGCAGTCGCACGATGACGCTGCCGCTGAGCCGCCACGCCGGTGATTCCACGATCCGGTACTTGCCCTCCACCTCGACGTCGCCCGGCCAGAAGCGCAGCCGTCTGGGCGTATTCACGAGCGGGTCGAACTGGTAGGTGGAGTCGCGGAGCAGCGTGTCGAGCGCGAGGCCGGCGCTGTCGGGTACGAGGAACTCGCGCGTCCGCTGGCGCACCAGCGGCAGCCGCACGCCGATCGCCACGCGGTTCGTGATCCCGAACTCGACGACGAGCGGCGTGACGCGCGTCTCGGCGCGCACGCGCACCGTCGCCGGCAGCGAGGCGCCGATGCGCCGGCGCGCGCCGTCGATCCACTCATGCTCCCACGTGCTGATCACCGGCTCGAAGGTGACGCGGAACAGGCCCGCGGGCGGCGTATCGGTTCGCGGAACGGCTTGTGCGCCGCTGACCCCGGGCGGCAGCCCGGGCACGATCAGGAGGAGCAGGAGTGTGCGTGGTCGCATGAGCAGAACGGCACCCGGCGATGCGCCGGGTGCCGTTCCCGTTACCCCGTGATGCAATGGAGGTTCAGGGAATCGGTGGCAGCGTCGTGCCGTACTCGGCGTCGATCGCCGCGGCGAGCTTGCGCGCGATGATCTGGTGCGTCGCCGCGCTGGGATGCACGGCGTCACAGGAGAATGCGGTGCCGAACGGGGTGGCGCTGCACGGCGCGCCCATGAGGGGGAACGGCCGCACCGCTGCCGGGACCGCTCGCAGCGAGTCGAGCGTCGGATTGGGATCGAGATAGGCCCATCCGCGTGCCGTCGCTTCGGCCTGAATGAACGCGTTGTAACTGATCACCGAGGCCACGAGTCGGCGCAGCTCCGCCGGCACGACGATCTGCGGCACGGTGTCGGCGCAATCGAGATTGCTTGGCGCTCCAGCCTGAGCGGCGCCCAATAACGCCGCGCCGTAGGGGAACGGCACCAGCGTCGAGTCGCCCCGCGCCCCGGGGATTCCGGTGGCGATGGGCGCGCAATTCGCGCTCACCGTGAAGAGGGTCGGGAACGTATCGGGCAGAGCGAGACCATTCTTGATGGCCCAGTACGTGGCGCCCGTGCTGAAGAACGGAATCGCCGTCACGTTGGCGACGCCGATCAGGGCCCCGCCGTTCGCGCCCGCCAGGTCCACCGAATCCAGCATCGCGCCGTAGCGCGCCTCGAACGTCGCGACCGGCGTGATCTCGGCCGAGTCGCCACCGTTCGTTAGGCTCGTCGCCGCGCCCAGCACGTCGTTGTTGCCGATCCAGACCGAGATGAACGTCGGATCCGCGCGCAGCATCATCTGCACCTGCGTCAGGCCGCCGAGAATGAACGTCGTAAGGGCGTTCGCGCTCGACTCGCTGTCGAGGTTGTCGTAGATGTCGATGACGGCGGCGCCGGGCACCGCCGTATTGCTGACGTAGGGCGGCGGAAAGCGCGGGCTCGCGCGGAGGAAGCACGACGTGCTGGTGCTGGCCGGAAAGCCCGGCGGGGTGACGCGCTCCTGGAGGAACACATTCGTGTACTGCGGCGGGCAGCCGGGGAAGCGCATCGTGGGGGCAAAGACGGGGGAGCGCATCGCGCGCGCCAGCAGAACGGGATAGGCCTGCATCTGGACGCTGCTGTCGATGCCGCCCGACTGAAAGCCGGCGGTGATGGAATTCCCCATCGAGACGTAGCGCTCGAACAGCGGGTCGATCGCGACGTTGCCGAACGGCCGGTTGAGTTGGTCGTGGTCGCAGGCGCCGATGCCGAGCGTGAGGCCGAGGGCGGCGGCCGCGAGCAGCTGAGTCGTGCGGGTCATGGGTCGCGGTCCCTCAGAAGGTGTACGACAGCCCGACGCCGAGCAGGTGCGCCGAGAAGCGGTAGAGTCCGGTATTGCCGAGCGCGGTGTTCACCGTGCCGCGGCGATCGTTCTGCTTGATGTACTGATAGCCGAGATCGACGTGCAGCGAGGGCGTCGCTTCGAAGCCCGCGCCGATCGTGAACTCGTTGCGCGCGCCTTCCGGCAGCAGCGGCGTCACGAACTCGGACGGCGAGGCGGCGCTGTGGTAGAGATAGCCGCCGCGCAGCATCAGCTTGGGCGACGTGCGGTACTCGGTCCCGATGCGGAAGCCGTGCGTATCCTCGTTGCTGGGATGCAGCTCGATGTCTGCCAGGGTGTCGTTAGGAAATCGATCAAAATCAATCTCGATTTTATTGAACCATCCCCAGACGACGAGATGGTAGTCTGCCATCACCGTCCAGGTGTCGGTCATGTCATACGCGAATCCCAGCGACCCCTGCGGCGGCATGATGATGCTCGTGGACACGGCACCGTCGGCGAGCGGCCCCCCGGGATCGAACCCGGCGGCCACCAGGCCGTCGATCGGAGTGCCGGCCGGCACACACACGGGACAGGTGCCGATCGTGACGGGCACCTCCAGACCGGTCGCCACCGGATTGAAGACGGCGTCCCCATCGTACGTGATCGTCTTCCGGGTGAGCCAATGCCCGCCGATCGTCAGCCGGTCGTTGACCCTCAGGATAGCGCCGAAATTCACCGCGAACCCGCTGCCGCTCACGGTCAACTCGGCGTCCGCAAAGTCGGTTCCCGTCGGCACGCCCAGCGCCGCGAACCGCGTGCCGGCCGGGAGCGGAGTGGGGAACAGCGCGGCCAGCGTCGGCGGCACGATCTGCTGCGACAGATCGCTGCGCTGATGCAGCCGGAGGTGGCTCGTGATGTAGGCGAGTCCCACCCCGACCTTCAGGCGGTCATGGAGCTGATAGCCGATCGTGGGCTGGATGTAGATCGAGGCGAGATCGGTGTTGTAGCCGACGAACCGTCCCTCGAAATTCTCGGTCGGCCACTTGGTCTCGAGGCCGTAGGGGGCGAACACGCCGATCCCCGCGGTGAGCTTGGGCGAGAAGGCGTGGGTGATGTAGAGGTTGGGAACGGGAATGAGGGGGTTGTCGAGCGGCGTTTCGTCTCCGAGGAAGTCGTCGGTAAAGCTCCCGGACGCGGCGATCAGCGTCACGCCGAGCGACGCGCGATTGCCGGACAGTCCCGCCAATCCCGCCGGATTGAAGAAGATCGCGGAGCCGTCCGCGCAGGGGCGGGCGGCGGCGACGCCGGCGCGGCCCATGGTGCAGGTGCCCTGCTCGTAGACGCCGAAACCCTGGGCAGCGGCGGCGCCGGCGAGCGAAGGCAGGAAAGCTCCGGCGAGGAGCGTGAACGCAAACCGCCGCATACGGTGTCTCCGGAAGCGAAATGGGGTATTGGTGATCACGGCCGCGGTACGCTAGCATTGCTGCCAACCCTTGTCAAACTGATGCCACGACCAGCGATAGCACTCTTTCAGCGGATATTCGGCGTCCGGCCGCGCGCAGCCGCGTCCGCGCCCGGCCGCGTCAATCTGATCGGCGAACACAGCGACTACAATGGCGGTCCCGTGCTGCCGATGGCGATCCAATATCGCACCATGGCGGCCGTGGGACCGGCCGAGCCTGGCGTCGTCGAGGCCGTTTCCACCACCTATCCCGATGTGATCCGCGTCCGGTGGCAGGAGGAGCTGCCCCAGGGGGAAGGGAGTTGGGCGGCGTACGTCGCCGGGGTGATGCGGGAGCTGTGGGCGCTCGAGGCGCTTCCAGCCGGGGGAGGCGCGCGCATCGCCGTCCATTCGAACGTCCCCGTCGGGGCGGGGGTGTCGTCCTCGGCGGCGCTGGCGGTGGCGGCGACCAAGGCGCTCGCCCAGCTCGCCGGCGCGACCCTGACCGGACGGCAGGTCGCGGGCGTCGCGTTCCGGGCCGAGCACGATCACGTCGGCGTGCGCTGCGGGGTGATGGATCAGACGATCAGTGCGCTCGCCAAGCCGGGTCACGCCTTGTTGCTCGAGGCGGCGTCGCTCGAGACGCGGCACATTCCGTTTCGCGCGCGGCTGCTGATGGTCGATACCGGCGTGAAGCACGACTTGAAGGGCGGGCGGCTGAACGAGCGGCGTGGCGAATGTGAAGCGGCGGTCCGGCGGCTCAAGATCGAGCTGCCGGAGCTGGTGTGGCTGGCGAGCTGGCCGGCCGAGTGGCTGCCGCGGCTCAAGCGGGCGCTGAAGGAGCCGGTCCGCTCGCGCGCGGTGCATGTCGTGGGCGAGACGGCGCGGACGCGGTTTGCGGCCGAGCTGCTGCGCCGCGGCCGGTTGAAGGAGTTCGGGCGGCTGCTGTACGAGTCGCACGAATCCTGCCGCCGGCTGTTCGACTGTAGCGCGCCCGAGCTCGATACGATCGTCGCGGCGGCGAAGCGCGCGGGAGCGCTCGGGGCGCGCATGACGGGAGCGGGGTGGGGGGGAGCGGCGATCGTGCTGCCCGGGCGCAATGAGAAGAAGGTGGTGACGGCGATCAACGCGGCGTTTCGCAAGGCGTACGGACGCGAACCGGCGATCGACGTGGTGAAGGCGAGTGGGGGCGCCCGCGCCGAGCGCGTCTAGCGGTTAGTTTTTCATCTCCGCCCGGGTGGCGAAACTGGTAGACGCAAGGGACTTAAAATCCCTTGGGGGCAACCCCATGCAGGTTCGAGTCCTGCCCCGGGCACTAGGAGACGCAACGAGTTACGCGAGATCGACGATTTGGCGTCGCGGGGAGTGTACCCCAAAGTGAGCCAGACCAACGCAGTCCAGCTGCCGCATTGGCTAGAGATCGCTCAAGTCGTCGCGGGGATCGGTTGGAAGGTCGCACTCGGTGCCGTGGCGGTTGCGCTTAGTCCGCGACTCTGGCGAGCGCTTCGGACGTGGCAGGATGTCCAAACGGCGCAACTCAGAGCAGAGCGGGACATCGAGAGCCAGAGACGAGAGGCTGTCGAGAGTGCTCTAAATTTAGCAGCCGACTCCATGGCAACGCTCGAACGAGAGTCCTCATCCCTTAAGCGACAGCTCGATGGTGCAGCTGCCAAAACAGAAAGAGTTCAGCTCGGAGATCCCAAGCATGCAACCGAACTGCGCGCAATTCTCGCAGAACTCATGTTCACCGCCGTCGCCCTGGAGATCGTCCATCGAGCTTCGGAGGTTGGCGCCTTTTTCGCCAAGCCCTTTGCCAAGAAGCCGTCAGCCGAGTCGGATCGGCAGGTGCAGGATGCGTATCACCTAGCAGGAATGGCTCTTCTCCTCCCGACCTTATCAAAAGGGGCTTGCGGGTACGATAGCCAAAACCGTCTACGCGGTTGCCGCCGTCGCGCCAGACCCGGAGAAAGCCATCGCTGAAGCGCGCGATGTTGTTGCCGCTAATCCGGAGTTCCCAAAACTCCAGGCCCTCGGCTCTACGATCTACCCGCAGATGACAGTAGCGAAGCAATTCGGCTTGCCGATCGAAGCACCCGAGAGGGTGCGATTGAACGAGTGGATCGTGTACGATCGTAGTAAGCTCCAGAAGAAATAAGGGAGACACAAAGCCGCCCGACTCGGTGCTTCTGAGCCGGGCGCTTTGCCTTATTAGGCGAGCTTCGCGAGCTTCGTCACCCCCTCGCGCAGGTCCGCCTCGGCGACGATCGCGTAGCGCCGATAGATCGCTTCCGTTTTGTCCACTGATTATGCCGCGCGTTTCTTCGCGCGTTCAGCCCCAAGCGCCACTGTGTTCGCGTGCTTCACGATCCGCTCGAACAACGGCGAAAAATCGAAAGCGTTCGACCGACCGACGCGGGCAATCCGATGAAGGAAACCCTTGCCCTCGAGACTCCTAGCGAGTTTCCGGGCGTACTGCTCCGTGACGCCCATCCGGCTGGCGATCTTCTTGTATCCGGGGTACGGTGCGTCCTGGTCCCACTTGAAGCACATCACCTCGATAACGAACAGCATCTCGGCCACGGTGAGGCAGTAGGGCTTGAGCTCCGCGCACGCGGTGAGGAAGTTCACCGGCACGCCCACAAACCCCTTCGACACGATGACTGGGTCGCCACCCCAGCGTGTGGCGATGTCGCGTTTGGGAGTCGTAACCTCGACGACTTCTAGCTGGTGCTTCTTGGCCTTGCGTCTCATACACAATCTCCAATTCGCCCCGCGAGGGCACTTATTGTGAGGCGGGGCGAGCAAGGCTCTAGGTAACAAGCCATCCTGGCCGACCAAGGTCCGGGTCGCGCACCGAAACGCGAGATCGCTCCGCAATGCTCGGTGGGTTAGTACTGTCCCGTTACTTAATTGCGGCTGAGGTGCGTCGCAACATACGAGCAGGGCGCGGTGCCCTCTCACGTTCGACGGGATCTTGACCCTGACTGTTACCGTTACCTGGCTCTGCTTAGGTATGCCTCTGGTAACGGGGTTGCGCGCCCTGAGTAGCGGGGGAGTGAGCCGCCGGTATGAGACGGGGGCGTCACAAGGTGATTGTCCCTACGACGACGGACTCGTAGAATACGGCGCCGACCAAGGCCCGGTCGCGCATAACGCGTTGACCGCGAGGAAGGCCGATGAGCGCTCTCGCTCGTCGGCTTTTCTACTTTCCCGAACAGCGTCTCGGGAGCACCGTGGCATTATCGCCACCTCATAGAGTTGGCCTGCCAACCAGGCTGCTCCCGCGTTTCGGCTCATCTGGCGTGCGCCTGGATGCGCCTGACGCTGCTCTCCTTACACGCCGCTGATCTTCCCTACCAACGTACCCACGTGGCCGATCTGCACATCGTACGAGGTGGCCTACGCACGGCGCACGCAGCAGAAGAACGGCAAGGAGCCGAAGGCAGAGGAAGGCGTGAGCACGGCGCCCGACGACTCGTGACGCCGTACGTCCGAGCGGCGCTGGACGAGCTGCTGTCCCTGACGGAGCGGACCCCCGCGCTGATCGAGTGCTGCCCGCCTCTGACTGACGCCATTGCGCGACTCACGCACGCGCTCGTGGTCTTGGAAGGACAGGCCCCGTGGCCGCCCGGGCGTGGCGACACGGGGCTGACGATCAACGGGCAGCCCGCATCGCACGACGCGCGGTAAAACGCCACGCCCTTCATTAGAGCTGGCGTTGAGGTCAGATCGGTACGTTTACAACCGCATCGCCCCGTTTACGACCGTAGCACCAGAACCGTGAAAGTGCCTTAACTTCTGTTGGACTCCCCTTTGCCCTAGGAGCCTTCGTTTCATCTATGACGCAAACACGACTCGCATTCGGCGCGCCGTGGTCCGGGGAAGGCGTGCTCGGACGGAGCGGGGAACCCCTGCGCCCGATCTACGCGACGCACCTCGGAGTGCTGTTCCAGGGCGACTGCCTCGCCGTGCTGCCCGACATCAACGACGGGACGGTGGACACGGTGTTCGCCGACCCGCCGTTCAACCTGGGCAAGGTCTACGGCGGCTCGGTGGACGACGAGCGCCCGGATCACGAGTACCTCGACTGGTCGCAGCGCTGGATTGACGAGTGCATCCGCGTGCTCCAGCCAGGCGGCGCCTTCTTCCTCTATAACATCCCCAAGTGGAACATCCCGCTGGGCGCGTACCTGATGAACCGCGGGCTGACGTTCCGAAATTGGATCGCGGTCAACATCAAGTTCGGCCTGCCGATCCCGAAGCGCCTGTACCCGTCCCACTACAGCCTGCTCTACTTCACGAAGGGCAAGACCAAGACGTTCCGCAGCATCCGCACGCCGATCGAGACGTGCCGCCACTGCGGGAAGGAGATCAAGGACTACGGCGGGCACCGCGACGCGATGAATCCGAAGGGCGTGAACCTGACCGACGTGTGGAACGACATACCGCCCGTGCGTCACTGGAAGTTCAAGAGCAAGAAGCGCAAGACCAACCAGCTGTCAACGAAGCTCATCCGCCGGTGCGTGGAGCTGTCGAGTCGTCCCGGGGAACTCGTGCTCGACCCGTTCGGGGGAAGCGGCACGACGTACGACGTGTGCGAACATGCGGGCCGGCACTGGATCGGGATGGAAGTGGAGAAGGAGAGTTGCGACATCATCATCGAGCGGTTGGCGAGCGGAAACCTGCACCACCACCCGGCGCACGACCGCGTGGATGAGCAGGACGACGAGCCGGATACCGACTACGTCGAGGACGTCAGCCCTTCGCGCGGCCCGCCGTCATCTTCGGAATCTTAGGTACGCTCGTGCTCTCCGCGTCCTGCTCGACCACGATGATCCGCAGCACGCCGTTCGCGACGGGGTAGCCGCCCCAACCGGCGAGGTAGGGCCGCAGCTCGCGGATGTTGCCGATTCGGTCTGTGAGATAGGCGGCGAGCTTGGTGCTCGGCACTACGAGGAATCCGCCGACGAGGTCGCCGCGCCCGAGCGCCTGGATCAGCTTGTTCAGCGCGCGGTGGCTGGACGAGATGTTGCCGGTCTCCCACTCGAAGCCGACCCAGCCCGCTGACGTCTCGATCAGCGCGTCGAGGCCGCCCGTGCGCAGCACGCCCTGCTTCTCAGGGGGCAGCCCCTCCTTGCGCCAGCCGCAGTCCTTGAGCGACGCCACACAGGGGAGCTTGATCGGCACGACGCCGTTGCCCATGTCGCGTTTCTTGCCCGACTCGGGATAGATCGTGAACGTCCCGGAGCCGTGCGGCCAGTCGGTCGCCTTGATCGCCTTCTCCACGTCGGCGCTGACCTTTGCCCACTCCGCTGAGGCGGGGAAGGTGCCGTTGGCGAACACGTCCAGTGTCTCGATGATCCTCACGGTCTTGGAATGTGGGGGCGCTCGCGTTTTTCTGCACCATTGATCTGCGGCCGTGGCGTGGCCATATTTTGAGGCCCGAAGACTTTCCGAACCGCAGGTCAAGGAAGCAGAGGTGTACCGATGGCCAAGCTTACCGTTTCCCCCTCTAACCGCTCGAAGGTGCGCCTGTTCTTCGTTGACGCCGATCTGGCGCCGGGCGACATGCACGAGCTGACGAACGCGCTGACCAGCGCCATCCGCCCGACGCACATCGTCACGCGCACGGGCGCGCTTCAACAGATCGCGCCGCCAACTCCCCCGCCCGCCAACGGCAACGGTCGCGGCGCGAGCGAGCAGACCGACCTGCTTGATGAGCAGTCCGAGCTCGCCGACGAGAGCGATGAACCCGAGGTGCTGACGCCGAAGGCGCCCGCGACGGCACGGCGCTACAAGACGCCGCAGATCGTGGTGATGGACATGAACGCGGGCGGTAAGCCGTTCGAGGAGTTCGCCCGGGAGAGGGCGCCGGTCTCCCACCGTGATAAGTATCTCGTGGCGGCGACCTGGTGCCAGGAGTACGCGAAGGAGGAAGGGATCACGCCGGGCCATATCCTGACGTGCTACAAGGCGGCGGACTGGACGTTCGACGTTACCGATCCCGCCGTGGCGCTACGGCAGCTGAAGGCCGAGCGTCTGTTGGACGCGGCGGGGCGCGGCAAGTTCAAGGTCAATCACCTCGGCCTCGCCGCGATCAAGAAGATGAAGCCCGGCGCGTAAGCAGCCCCCGCGTGGACGCGACCGAGTTCGTCCGACAGCTTCCGAATTTCGCGGCTAAGAACCACCCGGAGCGGATCAAGGCCTTCGGGTGGTTCTTACATTCGCAGGGCACTGGTCGCTTCACCGCGGTGGACATTCGGCGGTGCTACGATGACGCACACCTCGACAAGCCCGCCGACATGAACCGCTTCCTCGCGTCCCTCGTAGAAAAGCGACCGCCCGAGCTCTTGAAGGATGGTACCGGCTATCGGCTAGCACAGGAGACGCGCGAGCTGCTAGACCGGACGCTCGGGAAGGTGGAGCAGGTGCTCCTCGTAGAAAAGGTGCTCACCGACCTACAGGACGAGCTGTCAGACGAGGGCGAGCGCGTCTTTTATGACGAGACCATCAAGTGCTACCGTGCCGGGGCGCTGCGTGCGGCCATCGTGATGACGTGGAACCTCGCCTACGACCACCTCGTGCGGTGGGTGCTCGCCGACGCGCGAAGACTCGACAGCTTTAACGCGGGGATCGCGAAGCGAAATCCCAAAAAGGCGCACGTGCAGATCACGAAGCGGGAGGACTTCGAGGAGCTGAAGGAGGACGAGACGGTGGACATCGTGGGGAACGTGCCAGGCATTACCACCAACATGAAGCGCATCCTGAAGGAGAAGCTCGGACGTCGGAACAGCTACGCGCATCCCTCGACTCTGAAGATCGAGCGCGCACAGGTGGACGATATGATCACTGAGCTTGTGAACAACGTTGTGCTGAGGCTCCAGCTATGACTCCTAGAGAACTACTGCTGCCCGCGGCTATCTTGCTCAGCGCCGTGCTGCCAATCGCCGCCCAAGCTCAGGTAGCCACGGAGTCCACGTTCGCGCGCCTGCTTCGCGCCCCGCAGACCAACCCCGTGCGCGACTCCTTGTGGGACATAGTCGGTAAGGCTCCCGCTGGCGACCGGGACTCGCTGCGCAGGCTGGTGATGGCCCGCCGCCCATTAGGACGTGACGAGGCTCCCGCCGCTAGCACGCTCACCGCCGGACGCATGTACTTCGGCGACCTCGTCGGCGACGGACACAAGCGAATCCGCGCGTGGGCGAGAGACTACGGCTGTGACTCGGCGCGCGTCGAGGCCACGCTCGCGAAGGCCGACACGACGGATTTTGCCGAATGGGCGCCAGCACGACCACGGGTTGGTGACGGGGTCTGCGCCCTGCTCCTCGCGCGCGGCGTTCCTTACGGCAAGCGGCGCATCAGCAACGCGAGCGGCGAGACGGAGTTCTGGTTTTACGCCGCTGGCGGGGGCGGGCTCAACGTGTGGCTGCGCTGGGATGGCCGCCGCTGGGTCATCACGCAGATAAGTCGCTAAGCGACCATGCCCAACGCCGAGGAGAAGTTTCAGTGGATCGTCAGTCTCGTACGCGACGCGGCGCGTCGCGCAGCGCCCGCCAGGACTTCTTGAGCGCGGTGAACATGGAGGTGACGCGGCCGCTGTCGCTTGTGACAGGCGCATGGGTCGCTCCGAGTTTGGGGGATGGTTACGGACTGCCCCACAACGACGTGAGGTTTTGGCCGAGCGTGTCAACTGTCCAAAGCGACTGCTGGGTGCCGAGTAGGCGAGTAATGACAAGCCGGCTGCCGTCCTGAAACCACTGCGGGTAGGAACCATCGGCGGCAATGCGCTTGTGTGCGCTGCCATCTGGATTCACTAGCCAAATCTCGTTCGCTGTGCCGCCTGAGCGGACGTATGCCAGGCGGTTTCCGAGCGGGCTCCACGCAGGATGCGTCAGATCTCGGTCCGGAATCATGATTACCGACGTGTCCGTGCCGTCGAGACGCGTGAGGAAGAGCGCAAAGGTGCCCGCGGCCCTCGTGGCGACGAGCCTCGCGCCGTCCGGTGCCCAGTCCGGCTCGCGTAGCTCGTCACGCGGCGGTCCTGGTAGCGGCACGCGCGTAGCGGTACCACCAGCCGCCGGCACAGTCCAGAGGTCTGGTGGGCCCGAGAACGGTGCGGCGCTCGAAAAAGCCAGCGTCGCACCGTCGGGCGAGAACGTCGGCCCGTACCCCTCGGCAATGTCACTTACGTCACCAGTGGGCAACGCGATGGTGACGATGCTCCCGCCCTCATTCGCCGCTAGCTTCGAACCGTCAGGCGACCAATCGCCGCCAAAGCCACCAACCAACAGCAACTGCCTCTCTGTTCCATCTAATCGAGCCCGATACAGCGACGGCAGGCCAGTGCTATCCAGGTGATCGAACACGACCCACGCGCCGTCCGGACTCACGGAGGCATTTAGGTCGCCGGTGACTGCGGGTGGCGACGGGATTGGCTCGGCCCCTCTGCATGCTATGCCAAATGATGCCACGGTGCACAGCGTGGCGACGGCCGTTAGGGTCGATCGCTGTCGGGCGAGAAGGACGACGAGTCGGTTCACGGGAGCCGGAGGTTAAGGGCTATCATGAGTCGCCTCTGCCGAAGCTGGTGAAGGACAATACCGCTCCATCAGGTGACCAAACCGGCGCGAATCCCTGCGCGACTACGGTGACATCACCGGTTCGGAGGGCCGCGATCAAGGTGCTCGGCGGCGGGGCCTGCGGCTGCGACCCCGTGACCGACAACTCGCCAACCAGGCCAACGCGGCAGTGACCAACGTCGAATTCCTGAAGGGGGAGATCGAGAACATCCCCCTCCCCGACGCCGCCGTGGACGTGATCATCTCCAACTGCGTCATCAATCTGTCCGCCCACAAAGGCCGAGTATTAGCCGAGTACGAAAGGAAGCGCATCATGGGAGCGTTCGTTCGCGCGCGGAGACCGTCCACCCTCCCGGCCCGGCATCAGCTGTGATGCCGGGCCTTGCCCATCCCCCTCGCCAGACCCCACTATAGCAGTCCTCTTTCGGGGTGCGTCGATGCCGCGGTGGCCGTTGTCCGGCGGCTTGGGAATCCTTGCCAGCCTGCAGCTGGCCGGTTGCGGATTTGGCGACCTCTTCCGGGCGCCAGGTCCGGCCGACGGCGTGCTGTTCGTTTTCCAGAGTGACACCCTGCTGGACGTCGGCGATACCGTCCCCCTCGTGGTCGCCGTCATCGCCGACGGGCAGATGCTGCCGAATCCCCGGATCGTCATCGCCTCGTCCGACACGACCCGACTCGCCGTCACCCCCGCCGGCGACGCCGTGATTGGCGTGCGCCAGGGACTGGCCGACCTCGACGTGCGGCTCGTGGGCTCCATCATCACCGGCGAGCCTCCCGACACCGTCCAGCGCTTCCGGGTGGTGCCGCAGTGAGCGACGGCACGAGGTGCTTCGGTTGCGGTGCGGCCGTCCCCGAGACCTCGCGGTTCTGCGGGAATTGCGGCCGCCAGCTCACGGACCCGCAGGCCGCGACGCTGGTCGACGAGACCGCCGCGCTGGAATCGCTCCTCGATCGTCTGCGCCGGGTCATGGCGGGAGAGTATCGGGTCGAGCGGGAGCTGGCGCGGGGCGGGATGGGCGTCGTGTTCCAGGCGACCGAAGAGCATGCGGGACGCACGGTGGCGCTGAAGATCCTCTCGCCCGAGCTGGGTATCACCGCGCGCGCGGCCGAGCGCTTCAAGCGCGAGGCCCGCATGGTGGCCGAGCTGGAGCACCCGAACATCGTGCCGGTGTATCGCGTCGGGCACCTGGGCGGCATGCTCTTCATCACCATGAAGTACATCGCCGGCCGCTCGCTGGACGAGATCACCGCCGCGCAGGGTGCGCTGCCCATCGCCGCCGTGCTGCTCGTCTTGCGCGGCGCCGCCCGGTCGCTGGCCTACGCGCACGAGCATGACATCGTCCACCGCGATGTGAAAGCGGCGAACATCCTGATCGAGCGCGACGGACGCGTTCTGGTGACGGACTTTGGCGTCGCGCTGCGCGCGTCGGACGTGACGCTCACGCAGGACGGCGCCGTCATCGGCACGCCCGGGTACATGAGTCCGGAGCAGTGCGCCGGCAAACGGGCGACGCCCCAAAGCGATCAGTACTCGCTGGGCGTCGTCGCCTTTCAGATGTTGACGGGGACGCTGCCCTATAAGGCCGACTCACTCCCCGGCATCATGCACCATCATTTCTTCACGCCGTTGCCGAGCCTGCGGTTCGTCCGCGACGACGTACCGCCCGCCATGATCGACATCGTGGAGCGGCTGATGGCCAAGGGGCCACGCGACCGCTACGCCACCACCCGCGAGCTGGTGAATGACCTCGACGTGCTCCCGTTCAGCGCGCAGGAGCGGCACGAGGCGGAGCGGCTGTTGGGACGGCTCACCGCGGGGGACGCGATGGCCCGGGTGGCCACGCGCGAGCTTCCCAAACTGCCCGACGCCCCGACGCTGCGCTTCGACGCCATGCCGCGGCCGCGGAACACGCGCCGGCGCGGCGGCCGGCGCTGGGCGGCAGTCGCCGCGGGCCTAGCCGTCATTGCCGTCGGCAGCTGGGCGGCGTTCACCCCGCGACCCGTGGTCTCGGCCGCGTCGGATTCTGCCGTGGCATTATCCGACTCGGCCGCGCCGTCGCCGCCGCCCCCCGCCGCTCCTGCCGCGACACAGCGCGCGCAGTTCGCGGGCGCCTCGCGGGCGGCCTCCACTCCTACGGGCAAGCTGCGGCTGCTGACCGCGCCAGGCGACGCGGCGATCTACATCGATGGCCAGCGGCGCGGCGTCGGCGCCGTCCTCGATCTCCCGGTTGCCGCGGGCCGCCGGCGGCTGGAGGTGCGCGCGCTGGGGTACCATCCGTTCGACACGGTGCTCACCATCATCGCCGACAGCACCGTCTCGCTCGGTCGCATCACGCTGCGGGAGCAACCGGCCGGGCCATGAGGCGTGTGATCGTTCTGGCTGCGGGCCTCGTCCTGCTCGGGACGGCCGCCGCCGCCCAGGGAGAAACGGCCGATCTCCTGCGACAGAGTCGCGAGCTCTACGAGCGGCTCGAGTTCGAGCGGGCGTTGCCGCTGCTGCGCCGCGTGGTCGCCCCCGGCTGGCCCTTCGAAATCACCGACGCGCAACGCGTCGACGCCTACACGTACCTCGGTGCCGCGCTGAGCCTGTTCGGGAAGGCCGATTCGGCAATCCTCTATTTCCAGGCCGCGCTCGAGCGCGAGCCGTTCACCGATCTCGATACCAGAGAATTCACGCCCGACCAGCTCGCCGCCTTCGCCGCCGCGCGCCGCCGCACCTTTGCGGTGGGCGTGCGTGGGGGTGAACAGCGGGTGGACCCGCGCACCCAGCGGATCACCTTCACCGTCGTCTCGACGCACGCCGCGGCGCTTCGCGGAACCGCCCGCGGGCTGGGCGGGACAGGGCAGGCCGTCCAGTTCTTCGACGGCCGGAACGAGGGGATCCGTCAGCTGACCTGGGACGGCCTGGGCGGCGATGCGCGGCTCGCCGCTCCCGGTCGCTACGAAATTCTGATCGCCGGCGCGAGCCAGATCCTGTCCCGAACCGATTCTGCCCGCCTCTACATCGATCTCGTACATGAGATCGAGCCGCTCGAGGACACGCTCGTGTCGTTCGGCCCGGCTGCGCTGCTTCCCGAGCGGCATCGGCGCGGCGCGGGAACGCTCGACTTCGCCAAGGCGCTCGGCGTCGCGGCGGGAGCACTGCTCATCACCGAAGTGTTCAGCAACCGGCAGCTCGGCACCGGGGACGAGGCCCGCTGGGTCGTCGGCGTCGCCGTCGCGACGGGTGTGGTCGGCTTCGTGCACCGCCGCGGCCACGCCGAGTTGCCGGATAACATCGCCGTCAATCAACGGCGGCGCGGCGAGCGCGATGCGGCCAACGACGCCATCCGGCGCCGCAACGCCGAGCGGATCGCGCGCACCATCCTGGTGGTGCGACCCGCGGCCGGCATCGGAGCAGAGTCGCGGCAGTGAAGCCGGGGTTTCTCGCCATCTGCCTGATCGCCGTCGTCCTGCCGCGCACCGCCGCGACACAGCGCCCCATCCGCTTCGCGGTGACGGCGGCGCATCTCGATCACCGCGTCGAGGCGGGATTCGGGCCGGAACGGTCGTCCGGGCTGGTATTCGGGGGAGACGTCCGCATCGGCGTCGTGCGCAACATCGCGGTGGCGGCGGCGGCCTCGGCGGGGCACCTCACGGCGCGGGCTGGCGACGCGATCGACCGTGACGTCGCGCAGCTGTCGCTCGGCGCGGAAGCGCTCCCGCTGACCTGGCTGGTGGTCGA
>JAUYMC010000397.1 GCA_030699545.1 Gemmatimonadales bacterium
CGGTGCGGCGGGAGCGCCAGCGCAGCCGCTTCAACCTGCCGCTGTTTCCGACCACGACCATCGGGTCTTTCCCGCAGACGCCGGACATCCGCAAGGCGCGCGCCGCCTTCAGGTGTGGCGAAACCGGGTACCTGCAGTATCTGGAAACGGTGCGCGCGGAGATCAGGCTGGCAATCGAAAAGCAGGAAGCGCTGGGACTGGACGTGCTGGTGCATGGTGAGGCTGAGCGCAACGACATGGTCGAGTATTTCGGCGAGCAGCTCGCCGGATTCGCGTTCACCGAGCACGGCTGGGTGCAGTCGTACGGGTCGCGCTACGTCAAACCGCCGATCATCTACGGCGACGTCTCCCGGCCCCAGCCGATGACGGTGCGGTGGAGCACGTACGCGCAGTCGCTCACCAAACAGCCCGTGAAGGGGATGCTGACGGGCCCGGTCACCATCCTGCAGTGGTCATTCGTGCGCGACGATCAGCCGCGCAGCGAGACCGCGAAACAGCTGGCGCTCGCGATTCGCGATGAAGTGAAGGACCTCGAGGCCGCCGGCATCCGGGTGATCCAGATCGACGAGCCGGCCCTGCGGGAAGGGCTGCCGCTGCGGCGCGCCGACTGGGCGGCGTATCTCGATTGGGCGGTGAACGCGTTCCGCCTGGCGACCGCCGGAGTGCGCGACGCCACGCAGATCCACACGCACATGTGTTACAGTGAGTTCAACGACGTGCTGCGGGTGATCGAGCGGATGGACGCCGACGTCATTTCGATCGAGAACGCGCGCTCGGGCTCGGAGCTGCTGCGCGGGTTCGAGGAGTACAAGTATCCCAATGAGATCGGGCCCGGCGTCTACGACATTCACTCGCCCCGCGTGCCCTCCACGGAGGAGATGACGGCGGCGCTGAAGAGCATGCGGACGGTGCTGGACGACCGGCAGATCTGGGTCAATCCCGACTGCGGGCTCAAGACCCGCGGCTGGGCGGAGACGCTCCCGGCCTTGAAGAACATGGTGGCCGCGGCGCGCGCGATGCGCTCCCCCGCTGATTAGATTGCGCGCATGAGTCCAGACGAGCTCAAGATCACCGCCGAACCGGTGGACAATCACCGGTGCAAGTTCGTCGTGAGCCAGCCGATCTTTCCGGGCGGCGTGCGGCGCTTTCAGTCGGCCGCCGAGGCGCCCGGGTCGCCGCTGGCCGAGGCGATCTATGCGATCCCCGAGGCGGGGGTCACCGAGCTGATCGTGTCGGGCAACATCGTGACGGTCGTGAAGCAGAGTCCGGCGCCGTGGCAGGCCCTGGGTCGGGCGGTCGGGGCCGCCATACGGTCCGCGCTGGCGTCGGCAGGGCCGGCGGTCGCACCCCCGGCCAAGCCGGCGGGTGATGCGGTCGATGATGACACGCTGTACGAACGCGTGGCGGACCTGTTCGACCGGCAAGTCAATCCGATGGTCGCCCGGCATGGTGGGCGCGTCGAGCTGATCGACGTGCAGGATGCCGTCGTCATGTTGCGGATGGGTGGCGGGTGTCAGGGGTGTGGCATGGCCGACGTGACACTGCGCCAGGGCATCGAAGGGATGCTCGCCCAGGCGATCCCCGAAGTGCGGGGAATCGTGGATATCACCGATCACGCGACCGGCGCGAACCCCTACTTTCAGGCGTCCAAGAAATAAACCGGCTACTGCTGCTGTTGCCTTCCACGACCTACCGCGCGGCGGCGTTCGTGGCGGCAGCGCGCCAGCTGGGCGTCGAGCTGACCGTGGCATCCGAGCAGCCCAGCACACTCGAAGCCACCAACCCCGCCGGTCTCCTGACCCTCGATTTCCAGGATCCCGCGCACGCCGCCGAGCAGGCGCGGGAGTTCTCCGCCCAACACCCCGTCGCCGCCGTCGTCGGTGTGGATGACGACACTGCCGTCATCGCCGCGCATGTCGCCGGGCGGCTCGCGCTCCGGGGGAACCCCGTCGCCGCGGCACTGGCGGCCCGCGACAAGCACCGCCAGCGGCAGCTGCTGGCGGCGGCCGGCGTGCCGGTGCCCCGGTTCGCGCTGCACCGCCTTGACGAAGACCCGACCGCACTCGCGAAGACCGTCGCCTATCCCTGCGTCCTGAAGCCGCTGCGGCTCAGTGCGTCGCGCGGCGTCATTCGCGCGGACACCGTGGCGGAGTTCGTAGCGGCGCAGGCACGGCTGCGCGCGATCGCCGCCGCCGGCGATGGTGACGAGTCGTTTCTCGTCGAGGCGTTCATTCCCGGCTACGAAGTCGCGCTCGAGGGCTTGCTGGTGAACCGGCGGCTGCACGTGCTGGCGCTGTTCGACAAGCCCGATCCCCTGGACGGCCCGTTCTTCGAGGAAACGATCTATGTGACGCCGTCGCGGGTGCCGGCGGGTCTCCAGACCGCGATCACGCAGGTCGCCGAGCGGGCGGTGAAGGCGCTCGGTCTGGTCGAAGGGCCGGTGCACGCCGAGCTGCGCTACAACGAGCGCGGCCCGTGGCTCATCGAGGTCGCGGCTCGGCCGATCGGGGGCAGGTGCTCGGCCGTTCTCAAATTCGGGGAAGGGGGAATGGGGAAGGGAGCGACGCTGGAAGAAGTCATCTTGCGGCACGCGCTGGGAATGCCGATTCCGTCGCTGCAGCGAGAGAAGCAGGCGGCGGGGGTGATGATGATCCCGATTCCCGGCGCGGGGACGTTGCGGGAGGTACGGGGCGTCGAAGAGGCGAAGGGGGTGCCGCTGATCGAAGACGTACAGATCACGGCGCATCCGGGCGAAGCGCTGGTGCCGTTCCCCGAGGGGTCGCGCTATCCGGGGTTCATCTTTGCGCGGGGGGAGACGCCGGCGGCGGTGGAAGACGCGCTGCGCGCCGCCCACGCGCGCCTTTCCTTTATACTGCTTCCGCCACGACCTCCATCCAGTTCCGCGGCACCGACTCGACCTTGAGCTCTTCCATGGTACGCTCGAGGCCGACCTCGAGCGCCCGCGCCCCCTCTTCGAGCGGCACGCCGGGCAGCGCCCCTTCGATGAACAGCGAGAAATGTCCGATGTCGATGAGCGCCTGACGCGTCATGTCGACCCGCAGCAGCTCGATCGTCGTCGGCTTGAGTCCCGCGGCTTGGCACAGCGCGCCGTACTGCTCCGGGGTCAGCCACTCCATCGCGGTCGTCTTGCCGTTGTGCTTGACCTCGATGCCTTTCTCCTTCAGCGCCTGCACGGACCGCACGATCCAGCGGCGCCAGAATCCGCTCGTGCCTTCGACGTAGGCGCCGTTGAAGAAGGTGCTGTTGAAGGCGAGCCCGCCGCCGGGATGGAGCACGCGGCGGATTTCGCCGAGTACCTGCGCCTTATTGGGGACGAGGTGAATCGCATTGAGGAAGACGACGGCGTCGGCGGAGCTGACGAGCTTGGACAGCCATTCGGCGCTGCCCTGGACGAACTCGGCGAGCTTCGAGGAGATGGCGGTGCGGGCCTTGGCGATCGCCGACGACGAGGGGTCCACGCCGATGACGCGCGGCGGCGGCTGCTGGGTGCGGACACGCTCGAGAATCAGCTGGGTGACGGCCCCCGGGCCGCAGCCCAGGTCGACGATGACCTGGCGGCCCGGGCAGATCACCTTGTCGATGATCCACCGGTTCACCTGGGTGAAGAACGGATGCCGGGTGAACGGTGTGAAGGAAAAGCGGTCTTCTTCGGCCTCGTGGCCCAGAGTGGTCACAGTTTGTGGATGCCCAGCGGGCCGAGGTGCACGTCGAGATTGTGGTTCACGCGGTACCCCACGACGCCGTTGACGTCGAGATCGGCGGCGTTGCCGGCGTAGACTTCCTTGCCGTTCACCATGAAGCGTGCCCGCCCGCCACGGACTTCAACGCTCAGCTCGTTGGCGGCTTCACCGCTGTCGCCCTTCACGATGGCGTCGTTGGCCGTCCATTCGACCACGGCGGTGGGCCGCGCGGCGTAGCTCGCGCGGCGGCGGATGCTGAACTTGCCGTCGATGGGGCGCACCAGGAAGTAGGTATAGCGCTGGGTCGAGTCGGCGAGGTTCCGGCCGCCGATGAGGAGGCCGAACGCCTCGGGGTGGGCGGGATTCTTCATCTGGATGAGCTTGGCGACGACGTGGTAGTCACCCGAGACGGTATCCTGGTCGCGCCAGTAGATGGCGGCGGGTCCGACGGTGGTATGGAGGTCGCCGCGATTGCCCATCGCGATGAACTTCACGTTGGTGGTGGGAGCGTTGCGCTCGGTGCGCACGTTCCAGCCGGGCGGGAAGCTGCCGCCGCCCTGGACGGCGCGGTCGGGGTCGGCCTGGGCGGCAAGCGATGGGGCAAAAAGCGCAAAGACCGCCGTAGCGGTCAGGAGTCGAGTCGAAATCATGGCTCCCTCAGAATGTATGTGTTCGACGGACCCTAAGTGACCCCTCCCTGGCGGCCCAGTCAAGACCGTCCTTCGGCCACGTCATGGACCGTATGAAGGTCGACGATCTTCAGCTTGCGCTTCCCCATGGGGAGCGTGATCTCGACCTTATCCTTCACTTTCTTCCCCACGAGCCCCTTCCCGAGGGGCGACGCCATCGACACCGGCATCTCCGTCCCGTCGTCCTCCGCCTCGATGAACTCCCCCAGGGTGAGGGCGAACACCTCGATGATCTTGGTATCCACGTCCTCGACCGTGACGCGTGACCCGAAACCCACGCGATCCTTCGGGATGTCCTGCTCCCGCACGTCGGACAGCTTCGACAGCCGCAGCCGCAGATGATGCACGCGCGCCTGCGCAAACTGCTGGCGCTCCAAGGCGGCCTTGTACTCGGAGTTCTCCCGCAGGTCGCCATGGGCGCGCGCCTTCTCGATCTCCTTCGGCAAAACGAAAGAAATCTCGTGGTTCAGGCGCTCGACTTCGGCCTGGAGCTTGTTCTTCAGCGCTTCGATCATGGGATCTGCGGGAAGCTAAAGGGTGGGCCGCGGCTCGGCTACGCCGCCTTGACCCTCACGTCATAGCGCCGAAACGCCCGATCCGCTGTGAGAATCGTCAGCTCCTCGAGCTGCGCCTGGGCGATCAGCAGCCGGTCGAAGGGATCGTGATGTAACGGCGGCAATGACGCCACCTGGAGCGCGTGCCGGTGCAGCACCGCCAGGGGCGTCACCCCCGTGCGACGCATCCGTTCCGGCACCACGTCCGCCGGCGTTCCCGGCAGGGTCAGCTTTCCCAGGCCGTGCTTGATCGTGATTTCCCAGGCGCTCGCGGCAGAGAAAAACAGCTCGTGCTCCATGCCCTCGACCAGCCGCCGGCCGGCAGGAGACAACCGCTCCGGCTCGGCCAGCATCCACAGCCAGACATGAGTGTCGAGGAGCAGCTTCACTGCTCGAACGCGTCGAGGACCTCGGGGGGCAGCGGCGCGTCGAAATCCGGCGCGATAACCACGCGGCCCCGGTCCATGCCGAGCGGCCGCTCCGTGAGCGGCGGCGGCACGGGAACCAACCGCGCGACCGGCACCCCGTCGCGCGCAATCACGACCTCTTCCCCCTGCGCCACCTGCTCGAGCAGGCGCGACAGGTGGGTCTTGGCCTCATGCACGTTGTAGCGAGTCTTGGAACGCGACATGACCGCAGTATGACTAACTTGCTTAGCTAAGTCAAGCCTGTCCATCTTTCCGTGAGATGCGCACCTATCACGACCTCACCGACCCCGATCGCTCCGGCCTGGCCCAGCAGATCGGCGCTCAGCGCCAGCGGGTGGCTGAGCGCCTGGCCGGCGTGGGCCGGATCGTGGCGGTGATGAGCGGCAAGGGCGGGGTGGGCAAGAGCTATGTCACGGCGCATCTTGCGCGTGCCCTCGCCCGGGCCGGAAAGCCAACCGGCGTCCTCGACGCCGACCTCAATGGCCCCACGATCCCCCGGCTGCTCGAGGTTTCCCGCGCACCGCTCACCGCGCACAGCGCACACGTCGAGCCGATGGTCGGGCTGGATGGAGTCCGGTGTATTTCGATGGCCCTTCTATTAGAAGACGGCGCGCCCCTGGCGTTCCGCGGCCCGAGCGCCGAGAGCTTCGTGTGGCGCGGCGCGATGGAGGCGACCGCCCTCCGCGAGTTCCTGGGCGACGTGGAGTGGGGCACACTCGATACGCTGCTGCTCGACCTGCCGCCGGGCATGCAGCGCTACGTCGAGCTGTGTGACATCCTCGGCACACCGCCGGCGGTGCTCACCGTGACGATCCCCACGCCGGAATCGCGTGACGCCGTGCGCCGGGCGATGCGGGCCGCCGTGGACCGCGGCTCGGCGCTGCTCGGTGTCGTGGAGAACATGGTAGGGGGAGAGCTGAGGGGATCTGCTGCTGACGAATTGGCAAGCGAGTTCGGCACACCGGTGATCGGTCGCGTGCCATTCCATCCGAGTGCGAATGCGTGGGACCAGATCGCCGACCAGGTTTCCCGCGCACCGCGCACCGCGCACCGCGCATCATGAAGTTCCTGTGCGTAGACTGCGACTCCCAAATGTCGTTTGCCGAGCGCCAGCTTCCCGGCGACGGCACCCTCGCCGCCACGTTCAAATGCCCGAAGTGCGGCCGCGTCGTCGCCATGCTCACGAACCCCATGGAAACGCAGCTCGTCTCGTCGCTCGGCGTCGAGATCGGCGGCCGGACGGTGCCCGAGCAGCCGCTGCAAACTATCCGCAGCGCGGTTGCGACAGGGCGGGAAGATGCCTTTGATGATGGGAGCAGGGAGCAGGGAGCGGGCAGCAGGACGTCCTGGTCGGCTGACGCGTTACAACGCCTGGACCGTGTCCCGAACTTCGTGCGTGGCATGGTAAAGCGGATCTACGCCGACTACGCGAAAGAGCGCGGCATCGCGGAGATCACACCGGCGGTGATGGACACAGCGCGGAGCGAACTGGGGCTCGAAGGGATGTGAGTGACCTCGACGAGCGTACCGTTGGGGACCTCCGCATCCGCATCGACCGCACCCTCTGCGTCGGGTTCGGCGACTGCGTGACCGAAGCGCCGGAAGCCTTTGTCCTCGACGACACCGGGACCGCCATCTTCGTAAACCCCGACAAAGTGGAACGCGAGCGCCTGCTCCGGGCATGCGACGTGTGCCCGGTCGATGCCATCACCGTCTGGGACGGATCGGGGGCGCAAATCATCCCGCCGAGCTGAAAAAGTTTGTGAACAAGTTCCTTGACAGCCCCTGCCCCCACCTACATATCCCTAGTTCGACGGCCTAAACCCCGCTGCGACATCCAAGTACCGGAAGGAACGAGCCGGCGTCCTCGAGGAGGTAGCGGTGTATCGCGAGATTTTCGTTCCCGTAGACAACTCGCAGCATTCCGACTGGGCCGTAGACCGGGCGATCGAGATCTGTAAACGCGGCGACGGTCGAATCACGGGCAATCACGTCTATGCCGCTCGACTCCATGACGTGCGATTCCGCCAGCTCGAAACCGGCCTCCCCGCGCAGTTCCAGACGCCCGCAGAGATCAAAAAGCAGCGCAAAATCCACGACAAGCTGATCGAAAAAGGGCTGCAGCTGATCGCCGACAGCTTTCTGGATCAGCTGGGGAAGCGTTGTGAGACCGCCGGAGTGTCTCTCACCCGCCAGCTCCTCGAAGGCATCAACTACGAAGAGATCGTCAACGAGGTGAACCGCGGCGCCGGCCGCCTCCCCGGCCTCATCGGCTTCGATCCGAACCGCGCCGCCGGCTACGACGGCGGCGACACAGTCCGCAGCGACGTGCAGCTCGGCGCCAACGGCCGGATCGTGGCAGAAGAGGAAGACGCCGCCGCCCGGCTCGTCGGCTCATCGGGCCGCCAGTACGATCTCCTCGCCGTCGGCGCCCACGGACTCGGCCGCCAACCGTTCTCGCAGCTCGGCGGCGTGGTGGCGCGCGTGCTGCGCGGCGTCGAGAAAGACGTGCTCATCGTGCGCGACCAGCAGCCGCTCGCGGGCGGCCGCTTCATGGTCTGCGTCGACGGCTCGTCCTACAGCTACAACGCGATGAAGTCGGCGCTCGAGCTGGCCAACGAATTCGGCGGCTCGCTCTACGTCTGCAGCGCGTTCGACGTCGAATACCACCACGTCGTCTTCCACAACATCAAAGACGTGCTCTCCTACCAGGCCTCGAAAGTCTTCAAGTTCGAGGAGCAGGAGGAGCTACATAACAATATCATTGACAAGGGGTTACTGAAGCTGTGCCAGGCCAATCTGAAGCGGGCCGAAGTCATGGCGCAGGAGTTCCCCGACGTCCCGATCACAACCCAGATCCTGATCGGCAAACCGTTCCAGGTGATCCTCCAGTGGGCCGAGGAGATCAAGCCGTCGCTGCTCGTGCTCGGCCGCCACGGGGCGCACCGGATCGAGAAGACCGAGCTCGGATCTCAAGCCGAGAATTTGGTGCGGCTTGCTCCCTGCTCCCTGCTCCTGGTGGGGGTGGTGGGCGTGAGGCCGGAGGACATCCCCTGGATCGAAGAAGACGGGCAGGCGGGCTTGCCCTGGGCCCCGGAGGCCGAAGTGCGGATTCTCCGGGTCCCCCCGTTCGCGCAGGGCATCGCGCGACGTGCGGTCGAGGAGTTCGCCCTGGAAAGAGGCGGCAGTATCGTCACGAGCAAGGTTCTCGACGAAGCGATTCAGAAGCTCCTGCCGACGCACATGCAGCTCATCATGGGCATCGGCAGCGCCGAAGAGATTGCGCTCGCGGAAGTCAAAGCCACCGAGCAGATGAAGGCGACGAAGGTGCAGGGCCACGACGGCGATCCCGAGCCGGCGGTGCCGGAAGTCGAGACCAAGTGCCCGGTGACGGGCGTCGTGTCGAAGCGGCCGCGGGTCGAGACCGATCCGATCGTCTGGACCGAAGAGGGGTGGCAGCGGCTCCAGCTGGTGCCGCTGATCGCGCGGCCGCTCGCCCGCAACACCGTCGAGCGCTTCGCGCGCAATCACGGCATCTGGCGCGTGACCACGGCGGTCATGGACGACAATAAGCAGGCGATGATCGAGGCGGACGAGTTCGACGTGGACACGATGATGGTGATGTTCACCGAGCTCCGCGCCAAGCAGATCCGCGCCGAAGCCGAAGGGAAGGACGCGCTGTCGCCGGAGATGCGGGCGTTCATTGAAGAGGCGAAAGCCCAGGGCGTGACCCGCTGCCCGATCCGCGACATCGAAGAGAAGATGGACAAGTGCCCGGTAGACATGAAGGCGGTCACGCCGGCGGATGCCAAACGAGCGGTCGAGAAGCTGCTGCAGTGAACTTCGTTCCGCACGTGGTGGCGTGGAATCTCACGCGACGCTGCAATCTCGAGTGCGCCCACTGCTACATCTCGGCGGGCCCCGCGGAGAGCGCCACCTCGGAGCTGTCCACCGCCGAGTGCCGCCGCATCGTGGACGAGCTGCTCGCGGTGAACCCGGCACCGCTGATCATTCTGTCGGGCGGCGAGCCGCTGCTGCGCGACGATCTGACGGAGATCGCCGCGTATGCGTCCGCCAAGGGCGCCACCGTCGTCGTCGGCACGAACGGCACGCTGCTGACCGGCGAGCGGATCGCCGCGCTGAAGACGGCCGGCGTGCAGGGCGTCGCGGTGTCGATCGACTCGCTCGAGCCCCGGTATCACGACAACTTCCGCCACGGGAAGGGCTCGCTCCAGGACACGATCGCGGCGCTGGACCGGCTGCGGGCGCAGCGGCTCGACTTCATCGTGCAGACCACGGCCACCAAGGGGAACCGGGCCGAGCTGGAGCGGTTGGCCCGGTGGTCCGCCGATCAGGGTGCGGTCGCGTTCAACTGCTACTTCCTCGTGGCGACGGGGCGTGGCGCGGGACTGTCGGATCTCGCTCCCGCTGAGTACGAAACCGTCCTCGCCGAGCTGGCCAAATGGCAACGTGAGTACCGGGGTCGCATGTTAGTACGTGCCAAGTGCGCGCCGCACTTCATGCGGCACGTCCATGCGCTGGACCCCGAGTCTCCCGTCCTCAATTACCAGACCCGCTGCCCCTGCGGCACCCAGTACTGTCGCATCACTCCCGACGGCAAGCTGACCCCCTGTCCCTATCTCCCCGAAGTCGCCGGCGATCTCCGCACCCAGTCATTCGCGGAGATCTGGCGCGCCTCGCCGCTGTTCCGGCAGCTCCGCGAAGGGACGCTGGGCGGGAAGTGCGGCCGCTGCGAGTACCAGAAGCTGTGCGGCGGCTGCCGCGCCCGCGCGTTCGCGCTCGAGGGGGACGTACTCGCCGCCGATCCATCGTGCGCCTATGAGCCGGCGGCAGGGGCCCAGGTGATCGAGAGGGTGCGTGAGGTCACCTACGGTCAGGATTTCACGCCGGCGATGGTGTGGAGCGAAACGGCGCGGGCCCGGCTCGAGCGGATCCCGTCGTTCGTGCGCGGCGTCGTGATGAAGCGCGTCGAGGATTGGGCGCGCGAGCGCGGGCTGGCCGAGGTGACGCCGGAGCTGTTGTCGGACATTCGCGGCGCGATGCCCATCGATTTCTCCAAACGGAAGCCCTTCTTTGTGAAGGAGGCTCAGGAGTGATCCTCCAGGCCGTCGCCGACACCCTGCCTCTCTACCGGGATTTCCCGATTATCGGGAGCCGCGGGGCGGTCTGGATCGCGGCGGAGCTTCACCTGATGTTCGCGGCGTTCGTGCTGGGCGTGCCGATGTTCGCCGTCGTCGCCGAGGCGATCGGCATCTTCGGCAAGGACCAGCGGTACGATCGGCTGGCCAAGGAGTTCACCCGGCTGCTGCTGATCGCCTACAGCGCGACGGCCATCTGGGGCGCGGTGCTGACGTTCCTCCTGGCCACGCTGTACCCGCGGTTCTGGGCCTACCTGACCCAGATCTTCGGCGCGTCGATGTGGGTGTACGTCTCGATCTTCTTCTTCGAGTCGTTCACCCTCTATCTCTACTACTATGGATGGGACCGCTGGAAGGTCGGACGGTCCAAGATCGTGCACTGGTCGCTCGGCATTCTGCTGAACATCTGGGGCACGCTGGTGATGTTCATCGCCGACTCGTGGCTCACGTACATGATGACCCCGCCGCGCGACATCACGCCCGAGACCGCTACGACCAGCATCAAGATCTGGCACGCGATCATGAACCACACCTGGATGCCGATCAACATCCACCGGTTGATCGGCAACGTGGTGTTCGGCGGCGCGATCGTCGGCGCGTACGCCAGCTACCGCTTCCTCGCGTCCACGTCCGACGAAGAGCGGGCGCACTACGACTGGATGGGCTACGTCGGCAACTTCATCGCGATCGCCGCGCTGATCGTGCTGCCGTTCGCCGGCTACTGGCTGGGCCGGGAGATCTACCAGTACGACCAGTCGATGGGCATCACCATGATGGGCGGCTTCATGAGCTGGCTCTGGGTGATCCAGGCGTTCCTTATCGCGGTGCTGTTCCTCGCGGGCAACTACTACCTCTGGATCGGCATGGGTCGCATTCCCGGCGCCGAGCGGTTCCGGCCCTATACAAAGTGGTTATTGGCCGTGCTGGTGATCGGCGCGATCGTCTGGGGGACGCCGCACACGATGATCGCCGATTCCCGCGAGCTCACCGCGATGGGCGGATCGCACCACCCGTTCCTCGGCGTGCTCGGCGTCATGAGCGCCAAGAACACCGCCGTGAACCTGATGATTCTGGCCACCTTCCTTTCCTTCCTCATGTACCGCCGGGCGAATACGCGCCCGGTGGTGCCGTGGGCGAAGACGGGGACGCAGATCCAGGGGGCGATGTTCGCCATCGCGGCGGCGATCGTGCTGTTCTACGGCATCCGCGGCTACTTCGTGGAAGCGATCGTGCGGATCGGCTATTCGGTCTACCAGGTCGGCGCGGTGCTTGCCTGCATCGTGTTCGTGACCGTCATCGACGTGCTGCTGGCCCGGGGGGCGGAATCGCGCGGCACCATCCAGTGGGGCAAGATGCCGCCCCGCTCCCAGTACGCGCTCTTCATTCTCGCCGTGACCTTCACCTGGCTGATGGGATTGATGGGGTTCGCGCGCAGCGGCATCCGGCAGCACTGGCACGTCTGGCAGGTGATTCCCGATACCAGCCCGTACGCCGCCACGCCGGCGCTCGGCTACGCGGCGATCATGATCAGCGTCTGCGTGCTGATCTTCCTCGCCCTCGTGGGATTCATCTTCTGGCTCGGCGGCCTGGCCGAGAAGTCCACGTTTGTGGAGGCCAAACATGTGGGCCATTAACCTCCGCATCGCGGCCGTCGTCCTCGGGACGCTGGCGATCTATACGCTGATCGCGAACAAGATCCCGCAGGTGCAGTCGGAGGTGCCGCGCGCCCTCGCGCTCGGCGCCGACGTCACCCCCGAGCAGCTGGTCAGCGCGGGCGACGAGCTCTACAACGGCTCGGGCGGCTGCACGGCGTGCCACGGCCTCGGCACGCGAGCCCCGAACATCACGAGCGATGAGAAGGGTCAGGGCGCCATCGGCGCGCGCTGCGGCAGCCGCGAGCCCGGCAAAGACTGCAAAGCCTACCTGCATGAAGCGCTCACGAGACCCGGCGCCTTCGTGGTGCCCGGCTACGAGCCGATCATGCCCGACGTCAGCCGCACGCTGTCGCCGCAACAGATCTGGGCGCTGGTGGCGTATCTCGAATCGCTC
Organism: Gemmatimonadales bacterium; assembly: GCA_030699545.1. Classification (GTDB taxonomy): domain Bacteria; phylum Gemmatimonadota; class Gemmatimonadetes; order Gemmatimonadales; family GWC2-71-9; genus 20CM-2-65-7. Next base: position 12,581 of record JAUYMC010000397.1, read on the forward strand.
GGTGGGACAGTCACGGTGACGGCCGCCGACATCCCCGCCGCGGGTGGGCTGACCCCGGGCGCAAGCCCGGGGAACACCCAAAGCGGAGGTGGCAGTACCGCTTTCGCCGGCGGCAGCACCGATCCGATGGCAATGCTGCGGGACGGCGGCTGCGTTGGGTGCCACAAGATCGGCGAAGAAGGCGGCGCGGTCGGCCCCGATCTCTCGCGCGTCGGCGCGCGGCTGAACGCGGCGGGAATTCGGGAAGCCATTCTGGCGCCTGATGCCAAGATCTCGCCGGGATTCGAGAACTTCGCCGGCATCATGCCCAAGAACTACGGCGAGCAGATGACCGCGGGGCAGCTGGAGGCGCTGGTTCGCTTCCTCGGGGGGCGTAAATGAGACACCATCCCTTCTGGCAATCGGTCGCGCTGCTGCTGATCGCGTACGTGCTGATCGTCTTCGGCATCCCGATGCTCCCCGGGAGCGCCCTGGTGCCCAAAAGCGTCGTGCTCCAGTACATGCTGACGGTCCTGGTCGGCATCCTGATCTGGGTGAGCGACGACGAAGCGCGCTGGACCCGCTTCAAGGAGCCGCTGCACGCGGTGCTGGTGGAGAGCCGGCTCAAGACCATTCGGAACGGCCTGCTCGGCGCACTCACGCTGATGGTCGGCTGCTTCACCTACAGTCAGGTCCGCGCCAGCGTCGCGGCGCCGCCGAATCTGCGCTCCATCCACCCGGCGCCGCCGTCGCAGCTCACGTTCCGCGGCAAGACGATCAGTCTCACAGGGCTCGAGAATCCGCTGCGCGCGCAAGGCGACATGGCGACGCACCTCGCCACGGGCCGCCGCGTCTACTACCAGAACTGCATGGCCTGCCACGGCGACTACCTCGACGGGCAAGGCCACTACGCCACCGGATTCAACCCGATCCCGCTCAACTTCCAGGACAACGGCACCATCGCGCAGCTCACCGAGAGCTTCGTCTTCTGGCGGATCGCCAAGGGCGGGCCCGGGCTGCCGCGCGAAGGCACGCCGTGGAACTCCGCGATGCCGGCGTGGGAGAGCTTCCTGACCGAGGACGAGATCTGGGCGGTGGTGCTGTACCTGTACGACGCGACCCGATGGCATCCGAGGACGTGGGGCGAAACCGAGGGAGGCGGCCATGACTAGCGTCTTCCTGCTCGCCGTCGCGCTGCTCGCGCAGGACACGACGCAGGGCAAGGCCGTCTACCAGAAGTGGTGCGCGGGATGCCACGGCGACACCGGGGCGGGCGACGGCGAAGCGGCGCACTACATGCTGCCGCGGCCGCGCGACTTCACCGGCGCGATCTACCAGATCCGCTCGACGGCGAGCGGCGAGCTGCCGACCGACGCCGACCTGATGCGCGCGATCGACGACGGGCTCCCCGGCACCGCCATGCCGGGCTGGAAGGACCGACTGTCCGCCGGCGACCGCCGCAACCTCGTGGCGTACCTGAAGACGTTCTCGACGTTCTTCGCCGACACGTCCTTCCGCCCCCAGCCGATCGCTTTCGGCAGCGCGCCCGGTGGCGGCGGCGGCGACGAGGCATTGCGTACCGGCCGGCTATTTTACGATTCCATCGGCTGCCGCAAGTGTCATGGCGATCGGGGACGGGGAGACGGCCCGTCATCGCCGACGCTGAAAGACGACGCCGGCCTGCCGGTCTTCGCGGCCGACCTGAGCGAGGGGTGGCGCTTCAACGGCGGCGCGAGCGCGGAGGACATCTATCACCGGCTGCGCACCGGCCTCGACGGCACGCCGATGCCGTCGTTCAGCGACCTGCTCGATCAGCAGTTCCTGACCGACGAGCAGCTGTGGCGCGTGGCCCAGTACGTCCGCAGCCTCTCGCCGGACGCGCCCGAGGTGCGGGACGTAATACGCGCGCCGCGCATCGCGGGGGCGCTGCCGCGCGCGCCCGACGATTCCGCCTGGAACGATGTCGATCGCTACTGGTTCCCGCTCGTCGGGCAGATCATCGTGAAGAACCGCTGGTTCAACCCCGCGGTGAGCGGCGTCTGGGTCCAGGTGGCGCATAACGGCGATTCGCTCGCGCTGCGGGTCGTCTGGAACGACCGTTCGCAGAGCCCCGACACGGCCTGGCTAGCGCACGGGGGGCGCGTGCTCTCGTCGCTGGCGCTCGACGAGGGATCGGCGCCCGCGCCACAGCCCTGGCCCGATCAACTGGCCGTACAGTTTCCGCTGACGATTCCCTCCGGGATGGAGCGCCCCTATTTCCTGATGGGCGATCGCACGGCGCCGGTCTACCAGTGGCGCTGGTCGAGCGCCAGCCCGGCGGCCGCGGTCGCGGGGCAGGCGCGTGGCCTGGACCGGTTCGATCCGGCGGCGGCGGGGGGCGCCGGCGCGCAGTCGGTGTACGATGCCGGGCAGTGGCGCGTCGTCTTCACGCGCGCCCTTGCCACGCCCGACTCCGCCAGCCAGCTTCAGTTCCAGACGGGCCGCGCCATTCCGGTCGCCTTCTTCGCCTGGGATGGGTCCAACGCCGAAACCGGCACGCGGATGGCCGTCAGCACGTGGTACTTCCTCGCACTCGATGAACCGGTTCCGGCGCGGGTGTTCATCTCGCCCGTGTTGGCCATGACACTCGTTCTCGTTGTCGGCCTGCTGATGGTGCGGCGGGCGCAGCGAGCTTCTGGGAGGCAGCCATGACACGCACGCTCTTCACACCGATCGCCGCGGTACTCCTTCTTTCGGTATCCGGCTGCGGCGGAGACAATCAGGGCGGGCAGGCGTCTCCGCCCGCCCCGCCGCCCGCCGCCGGCGAAACACCCGCCGCCGGCGCTGACGCGCAGGCCAGCGGTGGGGGGACGATCACCGGCACGATCACCTTCACCGGCGCGCGCCCCGCCAATGCGCCGATCGACATGAGCGAGGAAGCGGTGTGCAAGGAGAAGTACACCGCCGGCGCGCCGCCGCGCGCGGAGACCGTCGTGGGCAATCCCGGCGTCCTCGCCAACGTGTTCGTGTACGTGAAGTCGGGCCTGCCCGCCGGCGCGCGCTACACGGCGCCCACGACGCCGGTGGTGCTCGATCAGGACGGCTGCCGCTATCACCCCCATGTCTTCGGCGTGATGGTCGGCCAGATGGTCGAGATCCGGAACTCCGATCCGGTGCTCCATAACATCAAGGCCATAGCGACGAAGAACCGCCCCTTCAACATCAGCCAGCCGGCGGCCGGTATGAAGACGAACCGCACGTTCACGGCGCCCGAAGTGATGGTCGCGCTCGAGTGCAACGTGCACGGCTGGATGAACGCCTTCGCGGGCGTGCGTCCCGATCCGTTCTTCGCGGTGAGCGGCGCGGACGGCAGCTACGGCATCACGGGCCTGCCGCCGGGGACGTACACGATCGAGGCATGGCATGAGCGGTACGGCACGCAGACGGCCTCGGTCACGGTGACGGGCACCGAGAGCAAGACGGCCGACCTCACCTTCGCCGCGCGGTAGCGCGAGGAGAACAGCCCCATGAGCTGGTGGCTCCCCCCGGCGGCGTCGACCTTCGCCGGACCGATTGACACACTGTTCATCGTGATCCTTATCCTCACGGGGATCGCCCTGGTGGTGGTGGAGGTCGGCCTGGTGGTGTTTCTGGTGCGCTATCGCGCCCGCCCCGGCCGCAAGGCGTTTTACACGCACGGCTCGACCCGCGCCGAGATCATCTGGACGGCGATCCCGGCCGTCACGATGGTCGCGCTGGGGTTGGTGAGCAATCACTACTGGGTGATGATGAAGTCGAAGAAGAGCGTGCCCGCCAACGCGATCCGGTACGGCGTCCACGCCAAGCAGTTCGAGTGGCAGATGTCGTACGCCGGCGCCGACGGTACGCTCGGCACGGACGACGATTTCATGGTGCGCAACCAGCTCCACATTCCCGTCAATCAGCCCGTCTCGCTCACGCTCACGGCCGAGGACGTGATTCATTCGTTCTTCGTGCCGGAGTTCCGCGTGAAGCAGGACGCCGTGCCCGGCATGAACATCGTCGCCTGGTTCCAGGCCACGAAGGCGGGGGAGTACGAGATCGGGTGCGCCGAGCTGTGCGGGATGGGGCACTACAAGATGAGGGCCCGCGTGTTCGTGCATACGCCTGAGGAATACACCGCCTGGCTGGCCGAGCAGGCCGCCGCCGCGCAGGGGGGAGAATGACCAGCGTCGCCCACGCACGACCCCAGGCGCACGACGGCGCGCATCACGCGCCGATGAGCTTCTGGCAGAAATACATCTTTTCGACCGACCACAAGATCATCGGCATCCAGTTCCTGTTCGTCAGCCTCTTCTTCCTGCTGGTGGGCGGGCTGCTGGCCATCCAGATCCGCTGGCAGGTGGGGTTCCCCGGCACGCCGATGCCGCTGGCCGGTCTGCTGCCCGAGTCGATGGCGGTGGGCGGGGTCATTCTCCCCGAGTACTACATCCAGCTCGTCACGATGCACGGCACGTTCATGGTGTTCTTCGCCATCATGCCGCTGCTGGTGGGGGTGTACGCCAACTTCCTCATTCCGCTCAAGCTCGGGACGCACGACATGGCGTTCCCGCGCATCAACATGTGGTCGTTCTGGCTCGCGCTGCTGGCGGGGATGATCATGCTCGCCGGCTTCTTCGTGCCCGACGGCGCGGCGCGCGCGGGGTGGACGATGTACGCGCCGCTGTCGGCGCGGCCCGACCTCTCGGGCGCGACGCTCGCCCAGCAGCTGTGGTGCGTGTCGATCGTGGTGCTCGGCCTCTCCTCGGTCATGGGGTCGCTCAACTACATCACCACGGTGATCAACCACCGCGCCCCCGGCATGACGTGGTTCCGCATGCCGCTGTCGGTGTGGGCGCTGTTCATCACGGCGATCCTCGGCGTGCTGGCGCTCCCGGTGCTGCAGGGCGCGGCGATCATGCTGCTGTTCGATCAGACCATCGGCACGCACTTCTTCGATCCGGTGGCCGGCGGCCAGGCGCTGCTGTGGCAGCACCTCTTCTGGTTCTTCGGGCATCCCGAGGTCTACATCCTGATTCTCCCCGCGATGGGCATGGTGTCGGACATCGTCGCCAACGGCAGCCGCAAGCCCATCTTCGGCTACCACTCGATGGTGTTCGCGATCATCGGGATCGCGTTCCTGGGCTGGATCGTGTGGGGCCATCACATGTTCATGAGCGGCATGAACCCCACGCTCGGCTCGACGTTCATGGTGTCCACGCTGTTGATCGCCGTGCCGTCGGCCATCAAGGTGTTCAACTGGATGGGGACGATGTGGCGGGGCAACCTGCGCTTCCATGTGCCGATGCTGAACGCCATCGGGTTCGTCTCGATGTTCACGATCGGCGGGTTGTCGGGGATCTTCATGGCGGCGACGCCCGTCGACATTCCGATTCACGACACCTACTTCATCGTGGCGCACATCCACTACGTGTTGTTCGGCGGCTCACTGTTCGCGCTGTTCGCCGCGATCCCGTACTGGTATCCCAAGATGTTCGGGCGCCTGATGAGCGAGCCGCTCGGCAAGATCCACTTCTGGCTCACCTTCATCACGTACAACCTGGTGTTCTTCCCGATGCACGTGATCGGGATGGGCGGCCAGATGCGGCGGCTGTACGATCCGACGATCTACGACTTCCTCAAGCCGCAGCAGCCGCTGAACGAGTTCATCTCGATCGCGGCGTTCGCGCTGTTCGCCGTGCAGTTCCTCTTCGCCTTCAACTTCATCTGGAGCCTGTGGAAGGGGAAAAAGGCGCCGCAGAATCCGTGGGAGGACAACGGCCTCGAGTGGACGCTGTCCAACCCCGCGCCGCACGGCAACTGGGAGAAGGTTCCGAACGTGTACCGCGGACCGTACGAATTCAGCTCACCGGAATCGCCGAACAGCGACTTCCTGCCCCAGCACGTGAAGCTGCCCACCGACCGCGATCCGGTACCGGCCCCCCCGCCGGCCGGACACTGACCGGGAGATCGACGCGATGACGCACGCGACCGCGGCCGCCGACCTCATGCGGCCCCCGTCCCCGGCCGAGCCGGGGGCGGGCGTCTACAGCAACAAGCTGGGGATGTGGGTCTTCCTGGCGAGCGACGTGATGTTCTTCACGGCGCTGATCGGATCGTACATCATCCTGCGGTTCGGGATGTCCGAGGCGTGGGCGGCGCCGGGCGCCGTCCTGAACGTGCCGCTCACGGGCTTCAACACGTTCCTGCTGATTTGTTCGTCCGTCTCGATGGTCAAAGCCTACGCCGCGATCGCCGACGGCAAGCCGTACTTCCTGCGGCCCGTGGCGGGGAAGATGCTGCGGGACGGCGGCCTCAAGTTCTGGCTGCTCGTCACCATCCTCTGCGGCGCCGCGTTCGTCGGCGTCCAGGTCTACGAGTACATCAAGCTGGTGGAGCACGGCTTCACGCCCGCCGGCTACCGCGAGGGCTCCCTCATCGCCGAGCACGCCCTGGCCGACCCGGTGAGGTACGGCGCGGCGACGGGGGCGATGTACGGCTCGACGTTCTTCACGATGACGGGGTTTCACGGCTTCCACGTGACCTGCGGCGTCGTGGCGATGACGTACCTCTATTTCACCAAGGTGCTGCCGGAGAAGTACTCGCCGCAGGACTATCGCGGGATCGAGACCATCGGGTTGTACTGGCACTTCGTCGACCTGGTGTGGATCATCCTCTTCACGATCGTCTACCTGATCTGAGGCGAACGACATGGCGACGACCGCGCACGTCCGACCCAATTACATCATGATCTGGCTGTACCTCTTCGTCCTCACCGTCGTCGAGGTGGCGGCCGCGTTCCTGTCGCACATCCCCAAGCAGTGGCTGATCCTCATCCTCATTTTCCTGGCGGTGTGGAAGGCGCTGCTCGTGGCGCTCTACTTCATGCACCTCAAGTTCGAGCCGTGGCGCCTGCGGCTGATTTTCCTGGTTCCGCTGCCGCTCGCCACGATCCTCGTGGTGACGACGATCATGGAGAACTTCTGAGCGCGTTTCTCGAGCTGACCAAGCCGCGCATCACCCAGCTGGTGCTGCTCACCGCGGCCGCCGGGTTCTACCTCGGCGCCCGCGGGGGCATCGACCTGTGGTTGCTGGTGAACACCCTGGTGGGCACCGCCCTCGTGGCGGCCGGCACCAACGCCTGGAATCAGGTGCGCGAGCGCGACGTCGATGCGCGCATGCACCGCACCAGCCGCCGGCCGCTGCCGTCGGGACGGCTGACGCCCGGCGCCGCCGCCTGGTTCGCCAGCGCCATTACCGTCGCGGGGGTCGCCCACCTCGCGGTCACGGTGAACTTCCTCACCGCCGCGCTCGCCGCCCTCACGTTCGCGAGCTACGTCTTCGTCTACACGCCGCTCAAGCGGACGACGTCGCTGAACACGCTCGTCGGCGCCGTCCCGGGGGCCCTCCCCATCGTGGGCGGTTGGACGGCGGCGGGAGGCGACCTGGGCGTCGCCGTCAGCGCGCTGTTCTGGATCCTGTTCCTCTGGCAGCTGCCGCACTTCCTCGCGCTGGCGTGGCTGTACCGCGAGGACTACCGCGCCGGCGGGCTGAAAATGCTGAGCGTGGAGGACGAGGGCGGTCGGGACACCGGCCGGATGGCGATGCTCTACGCGCTGGCGCTGCTGCCGATCAGCCTCGCGCCGACGCTGCTCGGCGTCACCGGACCGGTGTACTTTTTCGGGGCCCTCGCGCTGGGGGTGCTGTACGTCGCCGCGGGGGCGCCGCTGGTGCTCGCCGCCACGCCGGCCCGCGCCTGGCGCCTCTTCTTCGTTTCCATCATTTATCTCCCGGCATTGCTCACACTGATGGTGCTGGATAAGGCGGCCTGACCCGTCATGATTCCGTTTCACCGGCTGCTCATCACGGCCGGCATCGTGTTCTGCTTCGGCTTCGCGCTGTGGGCGGTCTGGCGGGGATCGATGACGCTGGGGATCGGCTTTGGGATCCTCGGCGCCGGGCTCGTCTACTACCTCAGCCACCTCTCCCGCTTCATCGGCCGATGACCCTCGCTGTGGCGGTCCTGCTGCACGGCGAGGACGGCATGGACTTCATCTACTTCCTCAGCGCCCTCCTGATCGTCGCGCTGCCCCTGACGGTGTTCAGCGTGCTCACCTATCTGGTGACCAAGGGCTACTTCAAGAGGGAGAAGAAAGGCGGTTAGATTGGCGGTATGACGACGCTTCCCCCCAAGGAAAAAAGACAGGTCGTTCGCTACGGGTTCTACAGGCTCGATCCCGCGTGGCGGCGTCTGACGGCCGAACGGCAGGCATCGGCCAAGATCGAGTTTGGGGAGACGCTGGAGCGCTACCACGGGCGGCTGTTGCTGCGCCCCTACGGGTTGGTCGGCATCCGCGGCGACTGCGACTTCCTCCTCTGGCAGGTGGCCGAGGACCTCGACGCCCTCGTGGAGCTGCAGACCGCGCTGAACCGCACCGACCTCGGCGCCTACCTGACGATTCCCTACAGCTATCTCGCGATGACGCGGCGGTCGATCTACGAGTTCCCCGCCGATCCCGGGCACGAGCAACGGCTCGTGATTCAGCCGAGCGCGGCGAAATACCTGTTCGTGTATCCGTTCATCAAGACGCGCGCCTGGTACTCGCTGGCCAAGCCGGAGCGGCAGCGCATGATGGACGAGCACGTCCGCGTGGGCCGCAAGTACCCGCAGATCCGGCTCAACACGACCTACTCCTACGGCCTCGACGACCAGGAGTTCATCGTCGCGTTCGAAGGCGACAGCCCCGGCGAGTTTCTCGATCTGGTGATGGAGCTGCGGGACAGCGAGGCCTCGTCGTATACGCTGCGCGATACGCCGACCTTCACCTGCGTGCAGATGTCGCTGTGGGACATGCTGGATACGCTGGGCGGGGCGGGAGCGGCGGAGTCCGTGGCCCGTCGCCCGGCGCGCGAGGACGGGTTCACGCCCGTGGCGTCCCTGAGCGAGCTGCCGCCCGGCAGCGCCAAGCGCGTGTATGCGGCGAACGAAGCAGTCGCGCTGTTCAACGTGGACGGGACCGTGTACGCGATCGCCAACCGGTGTTCACACGCCCGCGCGAGTCTCTCCGAGGGCACGGTCGATGCGTCGCGCTGTACCGTCACCTGCCCGTGGCACGAAGGGGTGTTCTCCCTCGAAACGGGCCGGGTGCTGAGCGGTCCGCCCGCGCTTCCCGTTTTCGCCTATCGCGTCAAGCTGGAAGGCGACACGATCCTCATCGCCCTCGCCGAGGCCCATCAGCCTGCGATTTCTTAAAGCCTGCCGCAAGGAAAAGACCGACGTCACGCCGGTGTGGTTCATGCGCCAGGCCGGCCGCTACATGCCGGAATACCGACGCCTGCGCGAACGCCACTCCATCCTGGAGCTGTGTCACGAGCCCGACCTCGCCACCAAGGTCACGCTCCAACCGGTGGAGCGGCTCGGCGTGGACGCCGCCATCCTCTTCGCCGACATCCTGCTGCCGTTCGAGCCGCTCGGGCTCGGACTGAGCTTTGCGGCCGGCGAGGGACCGGTGCTCGCCCACCCGATCCGGACGCCGGGTGACGTGAAGAACCTGCGCACCATCGACCCCGAGGAAGACCTGGGATTCGTCCTGAAAGCCGTGCGGCGCGTCCGGAGCGCGCTGCCGCAGGACGTCCCGCTGATCGGGTTCGCCGGCGCGCCGTTCACGCTGGCGAGCTATGCGATCGAAGGCGGTTCGACCCGGACGTTCACCAAGACCAAGACCTTCATGTACAACGAGCCGAAGGCCTGGAACCGGCTGCTCGACGTGCTCGCCGGGCTGGTGGGGTCGTTTCTCGCCGCCCAGGCGCACGCGGGCGCGCAGGCGGTGCAGCTGTTCGACAGCTGGGTGGGCTGCCTCTCGCCCCACGACTATCGCACGTACGTCCAGCCGCACAGCAAGAAAGCGCTGGCGCTCGCGAAACAGAGCGGCGCGCCGGCGATCCACTTCGGCACCGGCATGGGGACGTTTCTCGAAGACTTTGCGGCCGCGGGCGGCGACGTGATCGGCGTGGATTGGCGCGTGCCGCTCGACGACGCCTGGCGGCGGATTGGCGACCGCGCCATTCAGGGCAACCTCGAGCCGGTGCTGCTGCTCGCGCCCGCCGCCGAGCGCGATCGGCAGGTGCGCGAGATCCTGGCGCGCGCCGGGGGCCGCCCCGGGCACATCTTCAACCTCGGTCACGGCGTCCTGCCGGAGACCGACGTCGGCGCCGTGCGCGCCGTCGTGGATCTGGTGCATGGCCGCTGACCCGATCGCCGTCCTGCTCATGGCCTACGGCGGGCCGAACAACCTCGACGACGTCGAGCCCTATCTGCTCGACGTCCGGGGCGGCCGGCCAACCAGTCCACATCTGGTCGACGAAATCCGCGCCCGCTACGCGCGGATCGGCGGCCGCTCGCCGATCCTCGAGCTGACAGGCGCGCAGGCTGCGGGTGTGGCGGCCGCGCTCGGACCGGCGTATCGCGTGTACACCGGCATGCGGCACTGGCACCCCTACATCGCCGAGACGATCGAGGAGGTTGTGGCGGCGGGACATCGCCGAGTGATCGGCGTCGTGATGGCGCCGCACTACTCCGGCATGTCGGTCGGCGCCTACGAGAAAAAGCTGCTGGCGGCGGCCGATGGCCGCCTCGAAACGGCGGTGGTTCCCAGCTGGTGGCGGCAACCGGCCTTTCTCGATGCCGTCGCCGGCCGCGTCACGCAGGCGCTGCGGCGCTTTCCGAATGCCGCGGACGTCGAAGTGATCTTCACGGCCCACAGCCTCCCGGAGCGGATTCTCGCGAATGGCGATCCCTATCCCGACGAGCTGAAAGCCAGCGCCGCGGACGTGGCCACACGGCTGCGGCTCGGGCGCTGGCGGTTTGCCTACCAGAGTGCGGGGGCGACGTCGGAGCCGTGGCTCGGTCCCGATGCGGGCGAGGTCATCGCGCAGCTCGCGAAGCAGGGCCGCAGGGCGGTGCTGCTCGTGCCGATCGGATTCGTGTGCGACCACGTCGAGATTCTGTACGACATCGACGTCGAGTATCAGGAGCTGGCCGGGCGGCTCGGCATCCAGCTCGAGCGAATCGCCTCGTTGAACGACGATCCCGGCCTCGTCACGGCGGTCGCCGACGCCGTTCGCAGCGCCGTGCGGGAAAAGGGCTGGCGGTGACGGGGGGAGGGCGCCGCGCCGTCGTCGTGGGCGCCGGCATCGCCGGGCTCGCCGCGGCGTGGGAGCTGCTGCAGGCCGGTCTCGACGTGATGGTCCTGGAAAGCGAGCAGCGCGCGGGCGGCATGATCGTCACCGAGCGCCGCGACGGTTTTGTGGTGGAGGGCGGGCCGGATAGCTGGCTCGCCGCCGAGCCGGAGATCCCGGCGCTGGCGAGCGCCCTCGGCGTCGCCGATCAGGTGGTGGCCCAGACGGCGCGCGGCTCGTGGCTGTGGACCGGGCGGGCGCTGGAGCCCCTCGAAGAGGGGCGCGCCGCCGCGCTGCTCGGTATCCAGGCGAAAGGCGCGGAGCTGGCGGCCGGCTTTCGCAGCTTCGCCGGCGGCATGGGCGCCCTGGTCGAGGCGCTGCTCGGCCGCGTCGGGTCCTGCGTCCGTCCCCGCCTGGGCGTCACCGCTGTCACCCCCGATGCCGGTCGCTGGCGTCTCGCCGTCACCGGCGGCGCGACCATCGAGGGCGATGGCGTGGTGCTCGCGCTCCCGGCCTTCGCCGCTGGGCGCCTGCTCGAGCAGGCCGGCGTCACGAACGCGCGCGCGCTCGGCGCGGTGACCTACTACCCCAGCGTCACCGTGTCGCTGGCGTACGCCGCCTCACAGGTCGGGGGGGGGGGGCGCTCGACGGCACAGGGTTCGTCGCGGCGGCGGACGCCGCGGGCACGGTCCGCGCGTGCACGTACGCGTCCCGAAAATTCCCGGGCCGCGCGCCCCGAGGCCATGAGCTGCTGCGCGCATTCGTGTCGTCGAACGAGGGCAACCCAGCCGCCGCGGCGCACGAGGAGCTGGCGCGTGTGCTCGACCTGCGGGGGCAGCCGCTCTGGAGCCGGACGTTCGCCTGGTCCAAGGGAATCCCGCGCTACGATCCGCGCGAGCACGGCGTGCTCCTCGAGGATGTGCGGCGGCGACTCGCGCGCATGCTTCCGCTTGCGATCGCCGGGGCGGGCTATGATGGTGCTGGAATCTCGGCCTGCGTGCGGTCGGGCCAGGACGCGGGACGCGAGATCGTCAGGCGCCTAGCAGCCGCTTAGCCTCCGCCACGATGTGATCCACCGTCAGCCCGAACTCCTGATAGATCCGCTGATAGGGCGCCGACGCGCCGAATTGCTCGATGCCGATGACGGTCCCATTCGTTCCCACCCAGCGATCCCACGAGTCGGGCACGGCCGCTTCCACCGCGATGCGCGGCACGCCCGGCGGGAGCACGGCGTCGAGATAGTCCTTCGACTGCTTCGCGAAGTACTCGAGACTCGGCGCGGAGACGGCGCGCGGCCGGCGCCCGTCAGCCTTCAGCCGCTCATACGCGCTCAGCACGAGCTCCACTTCGGAGCCTGAGCCCAGCAACACGATCTCAGGCCTCGGGGAATCCGCGAGGACGTAGCCGCCCTTGTGCAGGCCCTCCGCTGCGCCGTACTTGGTGCGGTCGATGACGGCCACCTTCTGGCGGGTCAGGACCAGCGCCACGGGGCCGCGCTCGTGCCGGATCGCGGCGCGCCATGCTTCCGCCACCTCGGTGGGGTCGGCCGGCCGGATCACGGTGACGTTCGGCATCACGCGCAGCGCCGCGAGGTGCTCGACCGGCTGGTGGGTCGGGCCGTCTTCCCCCAGGCCGATGGAATCGTGCGTGAAGACGTAGATGGGCCGTAGGTGCGTGAGCGCCGCGAGGCGAATCGGCGGCCGCATGTAGTCGGAGAAGACGAGGAACGTCCCGCCGAACGGAATGAATCCCCCGTGGTACACGATCCCGTTCATCACGGAGCCCATCGCGTGCTCGCGGACGCCGAAATGGAAGTTGCGCTCGGGCGCGCCCGTGATCTCGGTGTTGTTCGAGCCCGTGAGGTCGGCCGACCCGCCGATCAGCTCCGGCAGCTTCGGCGCGATCGCGTTGAGCACCTTCCCCGATGCCGCCCGCGTGGCCTGCGCGTCCTTGGGCCCGAACACCGGCAGCGCGCTGTCCCAGCCCTCGGGCAGCCGCCCGGCCAGCCGCCGCTCCAGCTCGGCGGCGAGGTCGGGATGGGCGGCGCGATAGGCGTCCCAGCGGCGCGTCCACTCGCGCTCCCGCTCCTCTCCCTCCTCGCCGGCGCGACGCCATTCGGCCAGCGCGTCGTCCGGGATCTCGAACGGCTCCAGCGACGGCCAGCCGAGATTCTCCTTGGTCAGCCGGACTTCTTCCACGCCGAGCGGCGCGCCGTGCGCCTCGGCGGTGTCCTGCTTGTGGGGGCTGCCCCAGGCGATGTGGGTGCGCACGATGATGAGCGATGGCCGGTCGGTGACGCGTTTCGCCGCCGCGAGCGCCGCGTCGAGCGCGTGCAGATCGTTGCCGTCGGCCACGCGCTGGACGTGCCAGCCGTAGCCTTCGAACCGCTTCGTCGGATCGTCGGACAGCGCGAGGTCGGTCGAGCCGTCGATCGTGATGCGGTTGTCGTCGTACATCCCGATCAGCTTGCCGAGCTTCAGGTGTCCCGCGAGGGAGCACGCCTCGTGCGACACCCCTTCCATCAGGTCGCCGTCGGACGCCAGGAAATAGGTGTAGTGATTCACGACGTCGTGCCCGGGGCGGTTGAACGCCGCCGCGAGCTTCGTTTCGGCGATCGCCATCCCCACGGCGTTCCCGATCCCCTGGCCGAGGGGGCCGGTCGTCGCCTCGACGCCGGGCGTCATGCCGCGCTCGGGATGACCGGGCGTGCGGCTGCCCCACTGCCGGAATTGCTTGATCTCCTCGAGGGCGAGGTCGTAGCCGGTCAGATACAGCACGCTGTACAGCAGCATGCAGGCGTGGCCGCACGACAGCACGAAGCGGTCGCGGTCCGCCCAGTCGGGGTTGGCGGGGTTGTAGCGCAGGTGCCGGTGCCACAGCACGTACGCGAGCGGGGCCAGCGCCATCGCCGTTCCAGGGTGGCCGGAGTCGGCTTTCTGTACGGCATCCATGGACAGCGTGCGGACGGCGTTGATGGCCAGTTGTTGCAGTGCCGGCGAGGTGGCGGGGCGCGCCGTCGCGGTCATAGCAGCCCCGACTTGGCGGCCTGCCACAACTTGGTCAGGCGGTCGAAGCCGTCCACCAGCATGTCGACCTGCTGGGGGCTGGGCGTCGCCTTGGCGGCGGTCGTGAGCTCATCCACGATGCGTCCCATCTCGTGACGTCCTTGCTGCTGGGCGTGAATCGCGATCTTCGCCAGAATGTCGGTGATCTGCCGGCGGACCTGCGCATCGTCCGGCACCTGCCAGAGATACTGGGCCGCCTGCGTTCCTTCGGCGCACAGCTTGCCGAGATCATCCATGAGTGGTTGACGCGACATCGAGCGAATAATCTATACGTTGCCTCCCGCACTCGCTCCCTCTAGTTTGCGAGGCCTATGAACGGTCTCTTCGTACTCGCGCTACTCCAAACGGTGGCTCCGGACTCCGGAGAGCAGCGCCTGCGCAACATTCGTCAGCTCACCTTCGACGGCCAGAATGCCGAGGCGTATTTTTCGGCATCGGGGCGCCAGCTGATCTTCCAACGTCAGGAAGCGGACTCGGGGTGCGACCAGCAGTTCGTGATCAACGTGGACGGCACCGGGCTGCGCCGCGTGTCGAGCGGCCGCGGTCGCACCACCTGCGGGTACTTCTTCGGCGGTGACCGCCAGATCTTCTATGCGAGCACCGAGCACACCGGCGCCGCCTGTCCTCCGCGGGCCGACTATTCCCTCGGCTACGTCTGGGCGCTGTACGACTACGACATCTACGCCGCCGACTCGAGCGGCGCGAGCCCGCGCCGCCTCATGGCCAGCCCGCGCTACGACGCCGAAGGCACCCTCTCGCCCGACGGCAAGAACATCGTGTTCACGTCGCTGCGCGACGGCGACCTCGAGATCTACACGATGCGGGTGGACGGCTCGAATCTGCGCCGCCTCACGCACACGCTCGGCTACGACGGCGGGCCGTTCTTTTCGCCCGACGGCAAGCAGATCGTGTACCGCGCGTGGCACCCCGCCACCGCCCGCGATTCGAGCGACTATCTCGACCTGCTGGGCCGGAACCTCGTCCGGCCCGGGCGCATGGAGATCTGGATCATGACGCCGATGGCCGCAATCAGCGCCAGGTGACGCAGCTCGGCGGGGCCAACTTCGCGCCGTACTTCCACCCCGACGGCCGGCGCATCCTGTTCGCCTCGAATCACACGAATCCGCGCTCGCGCAATTTTGATCTGTACTTGATCAACCTAGACGGCACCGGGCTCGAGCAGGTCACGACGAACGCCGACTTCGACGCCTTTCCGATGTTCTCGCCTGACGGGCGCAGCCTGGTCTGGGCGTCGAACCGCCACGGCCGCAAGGCCGGCGACACCAACCTGTTCATCGCGGACTGGATCGAGCGGCCGTGACGGTCGTGTCCATCCCGCCTCCGCGAAAAACCGTCAAACAGGAAGTCATCAGCTGGGCCAAGGCGATCGGCGTGGCCCTGGTGATCTGGATCGGGCTGCGGTCCTACCTCGTGGAAGCCTTCCGGATCCCGTCGTCGAGCATGGAAAACACCCTCCTCGTGGGCGATTTCCTGTTCGTCAACAAGGCGGCGTTCGGCGGTGAGCTCGAGATTCCGCTGACCGGCATCCACTTCGGGCGGTTGCCCGCCTACGCGACGCCGCGGGCGGGCGACGTCGTCGTGTTCCGCTCCGTGGAGGACTCGACGCCCAATCTCAACATCGTGAAGCGGCTCATCGGCGGGCCGGGCGATACGCTGGAGATGCGGCACGACACCGTCATCCGGAACGGCGTCGCGCTCGATGAGCCGTACGCGCTGCGGACGGGGCTCGCGCCGGTGCCGGAGGAAGAATTCCGCCAGCGGCAGATGCGGGCCTGGCAGCTGCCGCACTATGTGGGCCGCGATGCCGCGGGGTACGGCCCCACGACGCACGACTGGGGACCGATCGTGGTGCCGGCCGATCACTACTTCGCGATGGGCGACAACCGGGATCAGTCCTACGACAGCCGGTTCTGGGGCTTTCTGCCCCGTCCCCACATCCGCGGGCGTCCGCTCTTCATCTATATGAGCGTCGCGACCCAGCCGTTCCGTATTCGATGGAATCGCCTGTTTCGCCGGCCGCGGTAATACTCGGCGCGAGTGCGCTGCTCCTCGCGGCGCAGTCGCCGGCGACGCTGACGGGGCGCATCATGCATCGCGGGGCCTCGGACCGGGCGCTCCCCCGCCATTGGGCTTACCTGCACGAGTTCCGCGGCGATTCCAATCGCGTGCTCGATTCGACCCGCACGGACGCCGCCGGCCGTTATCGCCTGACCATCGCCCGCGCCGACACGGCCGCGCGCTACGTCGTCGCGACGGAGTACGCGGAGGTGGATTACTTCTCGCAGCCGCTGCTTGTGGATCGCCGCCGGCTCGAGGTGGATCCGATCATCGTGTACGACACAACCAGCCGCGGGGCAATGCGCCTCCGGCATCGCCTGCTCGCGGTGTTTCGGACGGAGCCCGCCTCAGGTCGCCGCGCGCAGGCCGTCGTGCAGGAGATGGTGGAGGTGGGGAATCCCGGCGAGCGCACGCGGATCGCGACCGACACGACCAATCCGGTGTGGACGATCCGTCTGCCGCGGGGGTTCGCCGAGTGGTCGCTTGCGGGGGGCGACGTGACGGCCGACGCGGTCTGGCTGAATGGCGATACCGTGAAGCTGTTCGCGCCCATCTGGCCGGATGCACCGCTGCGGGCCTCGTACCGCTACACGCTCTCCCCGCAGGAGATTCGCGTCCCCGTGGACCAGCGGATTGAAGAGGTCACGGTGCTGGTGGACGACTCGGCGGCGCGGGTGAGCGGCGTGCCGCTGCAGTCGCTCGGCATGCGCGAATTGGATGGTCAGCGCTTTGCCGCCTATCGCGCCGGCCCGCTCGAGGCGGGCGCCGAGATTCGCGTGACGTTGCCACGCGGCCCGCTGACGCCCGAGGACCTGTTGCCCTACGTGATTGCCGGGGCGGCTCTCGCGCTGGCGGGCGGCTTGTGGTTCGCGCTGCGCCGCCGACCGGCGCGCTGACGGCTAGCGGCAGACGTCCTTGTTGGCGACCGGCTCGAGCTGGCCGGACCACTCCCACCCATCGGCTGACCACGGCTCGAATGCCTGAGTTTTCAAGGTGTCCAGCCCTTGGGCGATCATCAGATAGCCGATTTCGTGGATGAACGGCCAACGAAAACAGTGCGTCGCGCTCGGAGTCATCTTCGCGGTGACGAGCTCGCGGCCCTGTCCGTCGCGAGCCAGCACGACGAGGGTGTTTTGGGTTGGATTGGTCACCCGGAACATCGGCCCCCGGAACGGCCAACGCGCATATTTGGTCGAACACGCCGCGAAGATCACGAAGACCACTGCGAGGGCGACCAGCGAAACGTGACGTTTCATCGAACACCGCCTGTGCTTGCCTTGTGGAATGGCGGGGAAATCGGCTCCTGGAACGTGCACCCAACTGGGCGTCTCGTCCATCCCCTTGTCCCGTCAATCAAGCAAGCTTCGTGCCGGGGCGAGCCGCCAGCAACCACTGGGTTTTTGCACTCTTATGCAGCCCGTTCTAGGCGCTCAGTGCTCCCGCAGCAGCAGGTCCACGCCCATGTGAACGGTCTTCCAGCGCCGCATCACGACGCCCATGCCGAGGGCGACCTTCGACATCTTGAATTGTTCGGTGAGCGCCAGAGCGGGGATCGAGAATTGTGCCTGGACGCGTAAGCCGCCGCGTTCCCGCCACGCCGTGACAGGGGCCCGAGTTGGTTGCTTCACTCCGTGCAGCTCGAATGTGCCCACGGCGATCGCCCGGATGGTGTCGCCCGGTTGGACGTCGGTTAGGCTGTCGATCGTGAACGTGATCTCCGGGTATGCGTTCGTCTGCAGCACGTAGCGCCGGCCGAAGCGGTCTCGGAATCCCAGCCCGGTGAACAGCGAGTCGGCGATGACGCGCACCACGCCGCGGACGCCGCGCCAGCGCTCGGTGTCCGGCGTGGTGACTTCACCCATGACGGCCTGGCGGCAGTTGGGCTTCACGGTGACGCGCGGGAACAGCGGGATGCGCGTGTCTGACCGGCCGGCGGCGACGGTCTCGGGACGCTTGGCGTAGTCGACGTAGAGGCCGGCGTCGCGGCCCTCACCCGCCTGCCACGAGGAGTCTGCGGCGCACGTGGTCGCCCAGAGGTGCTCGTAATGAGGGTCGACCTGCCACCAGGCGAGGCTGGTCTTCTGTTCCACCGTCCAGCGGGCGCCTTGCGCCGGGAGCGACGTGGTGAGAGTGCAGCCGAGGGCGACCACGGTAGCGAGCCGCATGTGAGACCCTTTCTCATTCTTGACTGTGGTGTGTAAGGACGTCACTGTTGTAGTATCCCGCAACCCATGGTGTGCTCATGAACCTGCGTCCGTTGGCCGTCGCGCTGTCTGTCGGTACCGCTGCGTGCGTGACGGTACGGCCCGTCGCCGCTCCGGTCAACTTCATTCCGCAGCAGAATCCCGAGATTGTGTGGATCACCGCGCAAAGCGGCGAAGTCATTCCGGTGAGCCGTCCCGTGCTGCGGGGCGACACGGTGACCGGCCACTGGATCGGGACGTCCGAACCCGTGAGCGTTCCGTTGCCACAGGTGCAGATGGTCTATGCCCGCCAGCGGCATCACGCCCGTACCGCATTGCTCATTGCTTCCGCGACGGCGCTGGCGGGTTTCGTCGCCTGGCGCGCGACCCGGAGCGGAGGCGTGAGTAGCGACTGCGTCTTTGATCCGCGGAGCGGATGGGACTGCACACCATAAGCGCGAGCCGCTTTTACGACGGTGTGGGGCGAAGGATAATGTCCACGCCCATGTGGATGGTCTTCCACCGCTTCAGTACGACGCCCATTCCGAGCCCCCACTTCGACATCAGGAATTCGTCGGTCAGCTGCGATGCCGGCACGGAAAACTGGGCGCGTATCCTGAGTCCCGCAGGGTCGCGGGTGCCGACAACCGGCGCTCGCATCGGGCGGGACACCCCGTGCAGCTCGAAGCTGCCGACGGCAGTCGCCCGGATGGTGTCGCCGCCTTGCACGTCCACCACGCTGTCGATCACAAAAACGATCTCCGGGTAGCGCACCGTTTCCAGGATGGCCCGGCGCGCGTAGGTGTCGCGCATTTCCAGGCCGGTGAACAGAGAATCGGCGATGAGCGTCACGCGCCCCCGCACGCCGCGCAGGCGCGCCGCGTCATCGACCGCGACCTCGCCCCGCACGGCCTGCCGGCACAACGCACGGACGCGGTAGCGCGGGAAGAGGGGGATGCGCGGGTCCGACCGGGCGGCCGAGATGGTTGTGGGGCGGACTGAGTAGTCGGTGAAGAGTCCGGGGTCGCGACCCTCGCCGGGCTGCCACGACGGGTCGGCGGGACACG